>JALYMN010000220.1 GCA_030773675.1 Actinomycetota bacterium | reverse complement strand
GAGCACTGCGCGATGTGCGCCGCGGCGCACGGCTGGGTCGGGCTGGGACGGATCGTGTACGTCACCTCTGCACAGCAGCTCTCAGCGTGGCTTGCGGAGGCAGGGGTCGCGGCTGCCCCCGTCGCGCCACTGCCGATCCAGCACGTCGCACCTCACGTGGTCGTCCGGGGACCGGTCGACGAGCTCGTCGACGAGGTGCGCCGCCTCCAGCTGCGGTTCCACGGCCGCGACATTGCCTAGCCCGGGGCCTTCAGCGGGCAACGCGGTGACGGTGTGTTGAGCACATGAAAAGTGCTCCTGACCAGGAACGATGCGACTTGCTGAGGGTCAACATCGTGCGAGTCGAGGAGCACCTTCAGGTGAGGAAGCGTAGCGGTCTGTACCCGGCGGTGGAGGTTGACGCGGCCGGATCGGGGGTGGTGTCGCAGGCCGGCGGGGTGCTGCTGCTGGAGACGGTGCGGGCCAGCGGCCTGGACTCGGCTCTGACGGTCGCCCTGGCCGGCTGGCGCAAGCCGACCGCGGTGCACGATCCGGCCAAGATCGTGCTGGACCTGGCGGTCAGCCTCTCGCTCGGCGGGGACTGCCTGGCCGACGTCGCGGTGCTCCGCGCCGAGCCCGGCGTCTACGGGCCGGTGGCGTCGGACCCGACAGTGAGCCGGCTCGTCGACGCCCTTGCCGCCTCCGCTCCGCGCGCGTTGGCCGCGATCAACACGGCGCGGGCCGCGGCACGCGCCCAGGCCTGGTCGCTGGCCGGCGACAACGCCCCGGACACCGGAACCGACGCCGCCCGACCACTGGTGGTCGATGCCGACGCCACTCTGGTCACCGCGCACAGCGAGGAGGAGCAGGCTCGGCCCACGTTCAAGCGCGGGTTCGGCCACCCGCTGACCGTGTTCGTCGATCACGGCGCGGACGGCACCGGCGAGCCGTTTGGCGCTGCTGCGTGCGTCCGGGCAACGCCGGCAGCAACACCGCCGCCGACCACGTTCAGGTGCTGCGGGACGCGCTGCGTCAGCTTCCCGGTTTCCGCTGCGGCACCCGACCGGGCCGCAAGGTTCTCGTCCGCACCGACGCCGCCGGCTGCACCCACGCCGTGCGGGCCTGGCTGCACGCTCAGCGACTGTCCTACTCCGTCGGCTTTCCGCTGCCGGACAACGCCGCCGACCTCGTCGCGCTGATCCCCGACACCGCGTGGACTCCGGCCTACGACAGCCACGGTCAGGTCCGGCCCGGCGCGGAGGTGGCCGAGCTGACCGGCCTGCTGGACCTGTCCGGCTGGCCACCCGGGATGCGCGTGATCGTGCGCAAGGAACGCCCCCACCCCGGCGCGCAGCAGACCGCGTCTGGGTTGTGTTCTGCGAGTCGTGGCAGACCGGCCTTGATCCGGGCAAGCGGCTTGACCTGCGGGCGGGCAAGGAGTGGCACGTGCACCGAGAGGTGTGGGTGCCAAGTGGGGCCAGGCGCTGTGCGGCACCGTCGAGCGGCTCACGGGTCAGCGCGCGTTCCGGTTCTTCACGGCCGTCACCTTGCTCAAGGGTCGGGTCGAGCGGTGGCGGGAGTGGTGCAAGGACCCGCAGGTCCAAGACGTCGGTGCTGCACCTCGCCCAGACGATCAAGGCGCTGACCGGGTCGAGCAGCGACATCGTCTTCATCGAGCGCCCGGTCGACGACCCGACCGTCCGCCAGCCCGACATCACCCTGGCCCGCACGGACGCTCGGGTGGGAACCGACCGTCGGCTTCGAGGAGGGCCTGTCCCGGACGCTCGCGTGGTTCGGCGCCCACCCGGAGCTCGTCCCCTGAGTTGATCCGGGGCTTGTGACCTTCGTCAACTTTATTGCTGTCCCGTCGCGCCGTCGGTGCAAGGCGAGCTCCGCTCACCGCTTCCTCCGGCGACGTCGGGGCTGCAGCGCGCAGGGGGGCTCCGGGGTCGCCGGCCGGGCGGGAGCGGGACGGGCGGGTCCACCCGGACCCGCCTCCCACCCTGGAGGAACGTGTGCATGCCCAGTGACCGCACCCCTAGCCGCGCCTGGCGCACCGCCACCGCCCTGCTCGTCCTGCCCGTGCTCGGCCTGACCGGCCTTCCGGGCACCGCCTCGGCCGCCCCGGACACCCGTCCCGGCGCGGACGCCCCCGCCGCGCCCATCACCCGGACGACCGGCCAGCACGTCCCCGGCTCGTGGATCGTCACGCTCGAGACCGGCGCCGACGCGCGCGGGGTCGCCCGCCGCCACGCCGCCTCCCCCCGGCACGTCTACACCTCGGCGCTGCACGGCTTCGCCGCCTCGCTCACCGACGGTCAGGTCCGCGCGCTGCGCAACGACGACGACGTCTTGGCGCTCGAGCCGGACCAGGTCGTCCGCGCCGACGCGACCCAGTCCGTCGCTGCCGGCGGCGGGCTGTACGGCCTGGACCGCACCGACCAGCGGGCGCTGCCGCTGTCGGGCAGCTACACCTACAACCGCAACGGCAGAGGCGTGCGGGCGAACGTCATCGACACCGGCATCGTGACCGGGCACCGCGACTTCGGCGGGCGGGCCCAGGCGGTGTACGACGCGTTCGGCGGCAACGGCCAGGACTGCAACGGGCACGGCACGCACGTCGCGGGCACTCTCGGCGGCGCGAGGCACGGCGTCGCCAAGGCCGCCGCCCTGCGCGCCGTGCGCGTGCTCAACTGCAACGGCAGCGGTTCGACGAGCCGGATCATCGCCGGCATCGACTGGGTGCGGGCCAACCACATCAAGCCCGCCGTGGCCAACATGAGCCTGGGCGGCGGCTACTCCTTCGCCCTCAACACCGCGACCAACAACCTGTCGAAGGCAGGCGTCTTCGTCGCCGTCGCCGCCGGCAACGAGAACCAGAACGCGTGCAACGTGTCGCCGGCGTCGGCCAGCGCTCCCACGGTGGTCGC
>JALYMN010000219.1 GCA_030773675.1 Actinomycetota bacterium | reverse complement strand
CGCGATGTACGCCGACAAGATCACCCGCCGAACGGCGCGAGTGCCGCCCCCGACAGGGCCCGACGCCGCCTCACCGTGAACGGCAACGGCGTCCAGCCTGCCGCCGAACGCGCTGCTCTGCAGAGTGACTCTCGAGGCGCGGAGCGAGGAGGTCTTCCTTGGCGGCCGCAGTACCAACCGCAGCGACCTGGTCGCGGTGCAGCTGCCGGGGCTGGCCCTGCAATCCCGGGTCCTGACCGTCCCGCATCGTCGCGTCATGTGACGCGGCGACCACAGAGAGTCACAGCCTGTGCACGAGGCTGTGGATACCTTCCTAGACACTGGTGGTCGCGGCGGTGCTCGTCACGTCCGTGATGCCGGCGACGCGGCTCGCCGCCGCCGGCGCCGCCTAGAACATCCCACGGGGAGGGTGATCGGGGCCCTCTGTCTGGGACCGGTAGGTGCCGTTCCCGCAGGCCGCTGTAGTGCCGACGGCGGGCCGACCACGCCACGTCTGGCGCGGTAAGCGGATCGAGGTCCGCAGCACGTCATGCAATTCGTGCCCGCACGCCCGACGAGCGCCGACCTCGGGCCGGTTCAGTCGCGGGAGTCCACGGAGCGTGGCCTCGGGCCGTACTTGAGGACGTCCTCCACGCCCTCGGGCATCGCCTGGCACGTATCACTGCCGCTTCGCCTCGGGTCGGTCGACAGGATGAGGCCACGCTGCTGTAGATGCTCGACAGCGCTCTCACGCACGACCTGCGGTGGGACGTTGGCGCGACTCCACGCCAACAGACCCACGGGCGTGTTACTAGAGCCCTCCGGAGTGGCCTTGGGGAAGATGCCGCTGTCGTCCAAGTACGAGTGGAAGAACTTGGGCATCGGCATCACACCGACGAGGCCGGCCGACTCGGCGAGGGTCAGCTCGGAGGGAGCCTTTCGGTAGTAGTACCAGCTGGCCGCGCAAATGCCCCAGATGCCGCCCGACAGCTCGATCTGGTTCATGTAGATCTCCAGCTGCCGCCGCTTGGACAAGAGGAGGTTGAACTCCTCCGCCAGCACCGGCTCCAGGATCACCTTGCGAACCGGGGTCTTGTCCGCCCACAGGAACAGGTTCTTCACAGTCTGCGTCTGAATTGTGGTTGAGCCCCCTACGTCGACGCCCTCGCGCCGGTAGGCATCGACGCGCTCCTTGAGCGCCTTCCACTTGACCCCCAGGCGTCGGTCGCTGAACCGGGGGTCCTCGTGCACGACCAGCGCAGCTAGGAACTCGGGGCTGACGGCGTCGATGGACACGTTCTGCTGGACATCGACGTACTTGTCCTGCAGGCGGTAGGACGTTGAGGGCGGGTCCACCCAGCGCAGTGGCGCTGTCACGGCCGCGGCCAGGACGACCGGCCCGAGCATGGTCGTGGCAGCCGCCCGCAGCACGAACGTGCGGATCCGGCGCCTCACACCGAGCTCCAGTGCGTCCAGGCCGGTCCGCCCGGCATCTCGGCGTCAGGGATGCGGAGTGGGGCGACGCGGACCGCCGAGCTAGTAGCGAACGCGATGAACATGCGCTCCACGGGTCGGAAGGCCGCTTCGGCGGCGAGATCAGCGAGGCAGGCCTCCGTCAGCGGCGGCAGGCCGAGACCCCGCCGGTGCTGGACGACGAACTCGATGACGTTGCGGACGTGGCTGTAGAGGCGCATCCGGTCGAAGAGCTCTGGGGGGACCGACCGCTCGGCCTCGCAGGCTCCGATGGCCTGGCCCCCGGGACCGGGGCAGACCTGGTCCTGCACGCTCATGACTGCTCCCCTCGTCACCCCTACGGGGGGCGCCCCTGCGGCGCCAGACCAACGCTGGGAGCGGGGTGGTGCGCGGGCGTTGCACGTGCCGTTGCATCTCGTTGAACCTGTGCAACGGGGTCACGAACGCGGTTAGGTTCCTGCCGTGAGCCGCCCGGAAGACGACCCCGACCTGCGCCTGCTGCTCGGGCTGGCCCTGCGCAAGCAGGTGGTCCGGGCGGACTGGCCGCGCGTGCTGCGGGCCGCGGAGACGGCGCGCCGCTTCCCCTTCGTTGCCGCAGCCCTCGACGGCGTCCCCTTCGACCTGCTGCCCGAGCAGGTGGGATGGTTGCGAGAGCCCCTGCGGCGCAGCCTGCAGCGGGCGCTCCCCGACGACCCGGCCCTGCTCGCCGAGCAGCTGGGGCTCAGTGCCCGACAGGCGCAGGTCCTGCTCGTCGTCCTGCGGGGCAGCACGATCGGGGAGGCCGCGGCGACCGTCGTGAGGCTCGACGGCGTTGGGATCTCCAAGGAGCAGGCGTCGCGCTGGATGACCCACGCCGCGGACCGGCTCACGGTCTGGCTTCTCCGGCGGGCCGCGCAGCCGGTGAAGCCCGACCGCGACGACCGGGTGGATGACTACCTCAGGGCCCTGGCCGAACACTGCTCTGCGCTGCCGCCGTGGTTCCCCTTGGGGCTGCGCTTCTCGCAGGTCCAGCAGGAGGTGCTGGTCGTCCCCCCCGCCGATCCCGATGTAGACGACGAGGATTACCGGGCTACGGGCGGGCGGAACGGTGCGGAGCCGCAAGCGGGTGCTGGGGTGCGCGCCCGGCCGCTGCCCTGGACGACCGCGCTGCAGCGGTTCCAGCACGTCCTGCTTGTGGGCGAACCGGGTTCGGGCAAGAGCTGGGCGGCCCGGGGCCGCTGCTTGGACTCGGCCACCGCGCTGCTGGCCAGCGGCTCGAGCGGTGACCCGGTCCCCGTACTCGTGATCGCGCCCCGCCTGGAGGACCGGCTGGGGCGGCGGGCGGACGTGCCGGCGGAGGAGCTGCCGGAGTTGATCGCATCCTCGATGCCGGAGGTGCTCGCAGCGGACGAGCGGACGCGGACCTGCGTGGCGGACCTGCTGCGGTCGGGGGAGCCCGTCGAGCTGCTCATCGACGGCTTCGACGAGATCCGGGACGAGCGGCCTGCAGTGGCCCGGCACCTGCCCGCCGTGGTCGAGTTCCTCGCCCGCAGCGGGTCCCGCTTCGTCCTCACGACCCGGCCGTCCTCCGTGCCGCAGTACCGCTTCACGAGCCGCACAACCACGTGCGAGCTGCAGCCGTTCGGCGAGCGCGAGCAGCTCGCCTTCGTGGACGCGTGGTTCACCGACCGCCGCGAGCGGGCGGACCAGGTCAAGCGCTGGGTAGTCGGGCGGCGGCTGGACCTGCTGCGCACGCCCCTGCTCATCGCCCTGTTCTGCGCGGTCGCCGACGGCTCCTCCGACGCCCCACCGCGCAGCGAACCCGACCTGCTGCACCACGTGCTGCGACGACTGGCCAGCGACGAGGACCGCCACGACTCCCTGGACAGGCGCAGCAGCGTCGTCCGCGCCCGCATCGACGTGCTGGAGCAGATCGCGCTGTCGTACGTCGCCAACGACGGACTGCGCGACGCCGCCGAGATCTCGGTGGTGGAGGCGTCCCTGACGGGCACTCCCGCCTGGAGCGCCCTGGAGGCCCTGCGCACGGCGCCCACGGTGCTGGACGACCTGGTGGCCACCGGGCTCGTCCGGGCCACGGAGGGACGCCGCGAGCTGGAGTTGGAGTTCCTGCACAGCGCGGTGCGGGACTACCTACTGGCGCGGGCGCTGCACCGGCGCGCCACGTGGGGTGAGTACCTCGGCCGAATCTGGGCGCAACCCGAGTGGGAGCCCGTCCTCGCCTACGTCGCAGCTCTGCTCGACGACCCCGATGCGCTGCTGCTAGAGCTGGAGCGGCGCTTCGGCGACGACCCGCTCAACGCCGCCCGCTTCACCGCGGGCCGGGCCCTGGCCACCGCGGTGGCGCCCGTCAGCGTCGAGCGGCGCACCAGGACGCGGGACGAGTTGCTCATACTGCTGGGGTCGCACGACGCTCTGGACCGCAGCCGCAGCGCGGCCCTGCTCGCCGCGCTGCAGGACCCGGAGACGGCAGCCCTGGTCCGGGGGCTCGTGCACCCGTCCGTGCCGACGCGCGTGGTGGAGGCGGCCCTGCGCAGCGTCGCCGGAGGCACCTCGACGGAGTCCGTGAACGCCTTGGCCCTGTGCGCTCTCGACCCGGCGTTCACGAACGGCGAGCGGGAGACAGCAGTCGGGGCGCTCGCCGAGGTCGGGACGGCCGAGGCCCTCGCCGTGCTCGAGCTGGTCGCGCGCGACGCGGGAGTTCAGCCCGCGGTCCGGGCCGCTGCCGCCTTCACCGCCCTGCGCCGCCTCGACGCGGCGTCGGCCGCCCGCGAGCTGCTGCAGAGCGAGGACGACGAGCGCCGGGATGTCCGCTGGAGCCTGGCCGAGCGGCTGAGCGTCCAGGCTGCGGGCCTGGAGGACGTGCTCGCGGCCGCCACTCCAAACGGGGTGCACGTCCCGGATCCCTACTGCCGGGCCCTCCTGGCGACCGCCCGCGCAGCGCCCGAGGAGGCGCAGCGCATGCTCGCTGCGGCGCTGCCCCCCAACGACGCGCTGGATCTGCTGGTCGGCGCTGTCGAACTCCTGAGGACTGCGGCCGAGCGGGACCCGACTATCGTAACGGCGGCCCGCTTCCTGCTCGACCCCCAGCAGCACCGGCGGTTGCGCTGGCGGGTCGCGGTCGCGGTGCACGCCTGCCGCCCAACGACCGCCCGCGCGCTCTGGGACCACCTCGACGCCGAGCTCGACCCGCGGGACGGTCTGACCGTCGCCGAGTTCGTCGTGGAGGACCTCGACCGCCTGCCCCCGACCGTGGCGAGCCTCGTCCGGGCGCAGGTGGAGGCCGGGGACTTCGGGATGTGGACGGTCGCGGCGCTGCAAACCGCGGACGGCCGGCCGCCGCTCGCGGACGAGGAGCCGCCTCCGGCGCCGGCTGCTGCCGCGCCGGAGCCCGAGCCGGACCTCACGACGCTGCTGTCCGCCAGCGCGTCACTGCCCGGGTACTGGCTGCTGCGGGAGCAGCGCCGGTCCATCCCCGGCGCCGGACCGCTGCGCGAGCAGGCGGCCTCGCTCACGCACGCGATCGCGGCGGTCGACGCGACGGCGTGGGTCGAGGCCCAGCCCGGCGCGGCC
>JALYMN010000218.1 GCA_030773675.1 Actinomycetota bacterium | reverse complement strand
GGCCTGATCACCCGCACGGAGCATCGGGCTGGCTCGCACGGCGTCGAGTGAGTGGTGTCGGGTTGCGGCCCGCGACCGCGGACAGTCCGCGTTTGCGGGGGCGCAGCAAGGCCTCGATACCCCTAGGCACCCCTCAGACCCCCGTGCCAACTCCATGCAAGTCGCACTGCACGAACCTCTGCGGCCCTCGGGTCAGGCGACATGACCCGTAGAAGCACATCGCTGGTTCTGGCAACCTCCTCGGTCGGCTCGCGATGGGCAGCACGCACAAAACGATCTACTTCCCGGACCTTGAAGGGCTGCGCGTCCCGCTCCCGCCACTCCCAGAGCAGGAGCGCGCCGTCGAGGCAGTGCAGCGCGTCCAGCAGGAGACGCGAGACCTGCGTGCGGAGGTCGGCAAGCTCATCGAGCTGTTGGAGGAGCGTAAGCGTGCGCTCATCACCGCCTGCGTGACCGGGGAGTTCGACATCAGCACCGCGTCGTCCCGCGCCGCGGACGCTGTCTTGCGGAGCATCGGTTGAGGGCAGACACGGGAGGCGCCGTGACGAGCAGAAGCAGGACGGCCTGGGTCGGCGCCATCGCCTGACGTGCGTTCGCAGTCCGTACTGGGGCCGAAAGGCAACGGAACCAGCGGGAGGCTTGCATTCTTCGGCTCGTAGCCCCCGCAAATGCAAGCCGTGGGGTCTTAGTGACGGTGTCGAGCGGCCATCCCGACTTGCACGCTGCGCAGCGTTCAGCGCCGCCTGGGCGTCACCTACGCCCGCGCCAACGGGCTCGTGGGGAAGCGCGTCCTACTCGTCGCCGCGCTGCAGGTTCACCAGGCCCAGGCGCCGGAGTGGATCAGGCGCCGCCCGGCCTCCGCCCCGGCGTCAGCAGGGACTGCCTCGTCGGCGTAGACCTCGTCCAGCCGTGCCGTCACGGCCTGCTCCTGCTCGTGACGGTCGAGGTACTCGCGCAGCGCGTCGGCGTACAGCGTGCCATGGGTGCGACCAAGGCGCTGCGCCGCGCGCTCGGCTCGGGCGTACACGTCGTCGGGCAGGCTGACGGCGGTCCTCACGGTGCGAGTATCACTCCGTAGGCAGTCACCCCTGTGAGGACGGCGAGCGGGTACGGGCGGCGCCCGCGCTGATCGACGTACCGAGCGCTGCTTGACCATGTTGGTCAACCGGCGGACCATCGCGGCATGACGCAGGTCAACGTGGCCGAGGCCAAGGCGAAGCTGTCCGACCTGGTGGAGCGGGCGGCTGCCGGCGAGGACATCGTCATCGCCAAGAACGGCCGCCCGCGGGTGCGGCTCGTCCCGGTGCCCGTCCGGACCGAGCCGAGGAAGCCCGGTGCCCTGAAGGGGCAGATCTGGTTCGGTCCGGACTTCGACGACGACCTGACCGAGATGTTCGAGTGCCTGCAGGACGACGGCAGCTCCTCCCGGTCCTCGTGACCGACGTCCTGCTGGACACCCACGTCGCGCTGTGGTGGCTGGACGACCAGCCCCTGTCGCGGGTCGCCCACGACGCGATCGCGGACCCGACGCGCGCGGTGCACGTCAGCCTCGCCAGCCTGTGGGAGCTGGCGATCAAGCACAGCGTCGGCCGCTTCCGGCTGCGCGACGACCTGGATCAGGTGCTCGTCGACAACGGGATCGAGCTGCTCGCAATGACGGCAGCGCACGCGCTCGCGGTGCGCGACCTGCCGCTCCACCACCGCGACCCGTTCGACCGCATGCTCGTGGCACAGGCCCTCGTCGAAGGGCTCACCCTCGTCACGCGCGACCGGCGGCTCGCCGAGTACGGCGTCAGGGTCATGGCCGCGTGAAGACCGCGCACCTGGAGTCGGCGTTCGAGTCGGAGATCGCGTCGCCCACCTCGTGCAGCACGGCTGGCACCAGGGCGACCGGACGGCGTACCGGCGCGACCTCGGCCTCGACCCCACCGAGCTGCTGACCTTCCTGCGGGGCACCCAGCCGCAGAGCTGGGACAAGCTCGTCGGGCTGCACGGCAGCACCGACAAGGCGCAGCAGCGGCTGTCCAAGCGGGTCGCCGACGAGTTGACCAGTCGCGGGACCATCGACGTGCTCCGCCGCGGCGTGACCGACCTCGGCGTACACCTCGCCTGCTCTACGCCGAGCCGGCTCACGAGCTCACGCCCAAGCTGCGCGAGCTGTACGACGAGAACCGCTGCGCGGTCGTCCGGCAACTCGCACACAGCGAGAGCAACCCGGCGGACGCGGTCGACCTGACGCTGCTGGTCAACGGAGTCCCCGTGGCCACGGCGGAACTCAAGACCCAGACCACCGGACAGGACGTGCGCGACGCCGTCAAGCAGTACCGCCAGGACCGCAACCCTCGCGACCTGGTCTTCGCCGCGCGCACGGTGGTGCACTTCGCCGTCGACCCGAACACCGTGGAGATGACGACCGAGCTCGCGGGCGAGAAGACGGTGTTCCGGCCGTTCAACCTCGGCTCCGGCGGGCCCGGGGAGGAGGGCGGCAAGGGCAACACGGTCAACCCGCACGGGCACGCCACGGCGTACCTGTGGGAGCAGGTCTGGGAGCGGCGCGCCTGGCTTGACCTGCTCGCGACGTTCGCGCACGTCGAGAAGCGCACCGTCACCGACCCGGTGAGCGGCAAGCAGGGGGTCCGCCGGACTTTGGTCTTTCCTCGCTTCCACCAGTGGCACGCCGTCCGCCGGCTGCTCGACACCGCCCGGGTCGAGGGGCCCGGCCGGTCCTACCTGGTCCAGCACTCGGCCGGGTCGGGCAAGAGCAACACCATCGCCTGGCTCGCGCACGGGCCCTCGCGCTTGCACACCCCGCACACCGGCGCACGCGACGACCTCGGCCCGGACGTGCCGGTCTTCGACAAGACGGTCGTGATCACCGACCGGGTGGTGCTGGACCGGCAGCTGCAGGACACCGTCACCGGCTTCAGTCACACTTTCGGCAGCATCGTCACCATCGGCGACGGCAAGACCAGCGCCGACCTGCGCGCCGCGCTCGAGAGCGTGCAGGCGCGCGTCATCATCACGACGCTGCAGAAGTTCTCCGTCGTCGCCCAGGCCGCCACCGACCTCGCCGGCACGCGGTTCGCGGTCGTCGTCGATGAAGCGCACAGCAGCCAGACCGGTGAGGCCGCGAAGGACCTCAAGGCCGTCCTCGGCGAGGCGGAGGACGCCGAGGACGCGCTCGCCGCGTCGGTCGCCGCCCGCGGCCGGCAGCCGAACCTGTCGTTCTTCGCCTTTACCGCCACGCCGAAGGCCAAGACGCTCGAGCTGTTCGGCGAGCGGGTTCCCGAGCCGGACGGCAGCGAGCGGCTGCGCCCGTTCCACCTCTACTCAATGCGACAGGCCATCGAGGAGGGCTACATCCTCGACGTGCTGCGCGGCTACACGACCTACAGCACCTACTACCGGCTCGCGAACGGGCTCAGCGAGGATCCCGAGCTGCCCAAGGGCAAGGCCGCATCCGCCCTCGCCCGCTTCGTCAGCCTGCACGAGACGAACCTCGTGCAGAAGGCCGAGATCGTCGTCGAGCACTTCCGCGCGCACACCCGCTCTCGAATCGGCGGGCGCGCCAAGGCCATGGTCGTCACCCGCAGCCGGTTGCACGCGGTCAGGCACCACGCGGCGATCTCGGCGTACGTGGAGAAGAAGGGCTACCGCGACGTGCGCGCGCTGGTCGCCTTCTCCGGCACTGTGACCGACCCGGACACTCACGTGGAGTACCGCGAGCCGCTGCTCAACGGCTTCGGCGAGAAGGAGCTGCCGCAGCGCTTCGCGTCGGACGACTACCAGGTGCTGGTCGTCGCCGAGAAGTACCAGACCGGCTTCGACCAGCCGCTGCTGCACACGATGTACGTCGACAAGAAGCTCTCGGGCGTCAAGGCGGTCCAGACGCTGTCCCGGCTCAACCGCATGCACCCGGGCAAGGCCGACACGTTCGTCCTGGACTTCGCCAACACGGCCGAGGAGATCCAGGACGCCTTCGGGCTGTACTACACGCAGACCTCGGCCACCCCCACCGACCCGAACGTGCTCTACAACCTCTCCGGTCGCCTCGACGCCGCCGGGGTGCTGCACCCGGACGAGGTGAAGGCCGGGGTGCAGGCGATCCTCGCCGGGGCGCAGGACGGCTCCGCCCTGCTGCACGCCGCGCTCGACCCGGCCGTCCAGCGGTGCGCCGCGCTGGACGAGGAGGACGCCGAGGAGTTCCGCGACGCGCTGGCGGCCTACGTGCGCGCCTACGCCTTCCTCGGCCAGGTCGTGCCGTTCGCCGACCCCCACCTGGAAGAGCTCTACTACTACGGGAAGTACCTGCTGACCAAGCTGCCCGCGCGCGACCCGGGCGGCACCGTCGACCTTTCCGGCGCCGTGGTGCTGACCCACCTGCGCACCGACCTCGTCGCCGAGCGGGAGGACCTGTCGCTCGGTGAGGGCGAGCCGGACCCGCTGCCCGGACTACCCGGTGAGGGGCGCGGCCGGCAGGCGGACGAGCCCCGCAGCCTGCTGTCGCAGCTCATCGACGCCCTGAACGAGCGGTTCGGCGCCGGCCTCGGCGAGGCGGACCTGATCTGGTTCGAGCAGCAGCAGATCGAGCTGCGCAGCGACCACGACGTGCGGGCGGTCGC
>JALYMN010000217.1 GCA_030773675.1 Actinomycetota bacterium | reverse complement strand
GCAAGGCCGAGGGCTCCATGGACGCCGGGAACATGCTCAAGCCGATGCTCGCCCGCGGCGAGCTGCGCATGGTCGGTGCCACGACGCTCGACGAGTTCCGCCAGAACGTCGAGAAGGACCCGGCGCTTGAGCGCCGGTTCCAGCAGGTCTTCGTCGGCGAGCCGTCGGTGGAGGACACCGTCGCCATCCTGCGCGGGCTCAAGGGCCGCTACGAGGCGCACCACAAGGTGGCGATCACCGACAGCGCGCTGGTCGCGGCCGCGATGCTGTCCGACCGCTACATCACCTCCCGCTTCCTGCCGGACAAGGCGATCGACCTCGTCGACGAAGCGGCGTCACGGCTGCGCATGGAGATCGACAGCCGGCCGGTCGAGATCGACGAGCTGCAGCGCGCGGTCGACCGCATGCGCATGGAGGAGCTCGCGCTCGAGCGGGAGACCGACGAGGCCTCGCAGGAGCGGCTGGCCGCGCTGCGCCGCGAGCTGGCCGACCGCACCGAGCAGCTGCAGGCGCTCACTGCCCGTTGGGAGCGGGAGAAGAGCGGCCTGAACCGGGTGGGCGAGCTCAAGGAGCGGCTCGACGCGCTGCGCGTCGAGGCCGAGAACGCCCAGCGTGCCGGCGACCTGGAGAAGGCCAGCCGGCTGACCTACGCCGAGATCCCGACCGTGGAGAAGGAGCTCGCCGAGGCCGCCGCCGCGGCCGAGGAGGGCGAGGCCATGGTGAAGGAGCAGGTCGGCCCGGACGACGTCGCCGAGGTCGTGAGCGCCTGGACCGGCATCCCGGCCGGGCGGATGCTCGAGGGCGAGACCGCGAAGCTGCTGCGCATGGAGGACGAGCTCGGACGTCGGCTCGTCGGGCAGCGGCAGGCGGTGCAGGCGGTGTCGGACGCCGTCCGCCGCGCCCGCGCCGGCATCAGCGACCCCGACCGTCCGACCGGCTCCTTCCTGTTCCTCGGCCCCACCGGGGTCGGCAAGACCGAGCTCGCCAAGGCGCTCGCCGAGTTCCTGTTCGACGACGCGCGCGCGATGACCCGCATCGATATGAGCGAGTACGGCGAGAAGCACTCGGTCGCCCGGCTGGTCGGCGCTCCGCCCGGCTACGTCGGCTACGACCAGGGCGGCCAGCTGACCGAGGCCGTGCGCCGGCGCCCGTACAACGTCGTGCTGCTCGACGAGGTGGAGAAGGCGCACCCGGACGTGTTCGACGTCCTGCTGCAGGTGCTCGACGACGGCCGGCTGACCGACGGGCAGGGCCGCACCGTCGACTTCCGCAACACGGTGCTCGTGCTCACCTCCAACCTCGGGTCGCAGTACGTGAGCGACCCGCTGCTCGACGCCGAGCAGCGCCGCGACAAGGTGATGGAGGTCGTGCGCGGCACGTTCAAGCCGGAGTTCCTCAACCGGCTCGACGAGGTCGTCGTGTTCGACGCGCTGACCACCGACGACCTGGCGCGCATCGTCGACCTGCAGCTGGCCGCGCTCGGCGACCGGCTGCGTGACCGGCGGCTCACGCTCGAGGTCACCGAGGCCGCGCGCGAGTGGCTCACCCTCACCGGCTTCGACCCGGTGTACGGCGCCCGGCCGCTGCGCCGGCTGGTGCAGAAGGCGGTCGGCGACACGCTCGCCCGGGCCCTGCTGTCCGGCGAGGTGCGCGACGGCGACGAGGTGGTCGTCGACGTGACCGACGACCGCAGCGGGCTCACCGTCGCGCCGATGGTGCGCGCGGAGGTCTGACCGGCGGCACGCCGCCTGATGCAGGCGGTGGAGCGGAAGATCTGGGTCGTCAGAGCAACCCGGATCTTCCGCTGTCCACCTCGCTTCGTCAGCGACCGCGGCAGCGCTTGTACTTGCTGCCGCTCCCGCACCAGCAGGCGGCGTTCTTGGCTGGCGGCCAGGCGAGGCCCAGCCCCGCGTCCGCGCCCAGGACGTAGTCGAGGCGGGTGTCCAGGCCGCCAGGGCCCGGGCCCGCTGGCCCGGCCGCTGGTGCGCGCCGAGCTCCTCGAGCTGACGCGTCACCGGCGCGTGCCCCTGCCGGCGGGCCCGGCCGCTGAGCGCGTCGATCAGCTCGGCGAGCTCTTGCGCGTCGAGTCCCCCGCGGCCGACACCAGCTTTCCCGACCGCCGCCGCGGGCGAGCGGCGCGGTCTCTGCTCCGCGACCAGGGCGCACGCCTGCCGGCCGAGCTCGTCGTGCGGCACGGGCAGGTCGTGCTCGTCGTGCTGGTCGGGCACGACGCCCCGCCGGCCCGCCGGGGGTCGTTCTCACGGTCGGCGCGGTCCAGCAGCTCGAACACGCGCTCGCTCACCCGCGAGAGCGGGGTGCGGCTCGAGGCGTCCGTGCTGCTCACGGCCGCCGCCGTGCACGACTGCCTGGTCTCGCAGCAGGCGGCCGGACTGCCCGGCGTCCACGCGGCCGCCGGGCGCACGAGCAGCGGCGGACGAGCGGCTACCTCGGCCCGTGACCGTCCGCCGGACGGGGCGCGCCTCGCCGCTCGCCCACCCGGAGGCCCGCCGTCTAGCGTGCAGCCGCATGACGACGGCCCTGGTCACCGGCGCGACCGCGGGCATCGGCGCCGCCCTCGCCCAGCAGCTCGCCGCCCGGGGGTGCGACCTCGTCCTCGTCGCGCGCGACGCGCACCGGCTGGCGCGGGCCGCCGAGGACCTCCACGACCGGTACGACGTCGACGTCGAGGTGCTGCCCGTCGACCTCGTCACCGACGAGGGCTGCAACCGCATCGAGTGGCGGCTCGGCGAGGGCGTCGACCTGCTCGTGAACAACGCCGGCCTCGGGCTCGGCGGGGCGTTCCACGACAACGCGCGGGAGGACGAGGAGCGGCTGCTGCGCCTCAACGTCCGGGCCGTCCTGCGGCTGACGCACGCCGCCCTGCCGCCCATGCTCGCGCGCGGCCGCGGACAGGTGCTCAACGTCAGCAGCGTCGCCGGGTTCGTGCCGGGCGCGAGCGGGTCGACGTACGGCGCGAGCAAGGCCTGGGTGACGAGCTTCAGCAAGTCGCTGCACGCGCAGTACGCGCCGCGCGGGGTGAGCGTGACGGCGGTCTGCCCGGGCCTGACCCGCACCGAGTTCCACGAGCGCGCCGGCGTGGACGTGCAGGGCGTGCCCGGGCCCTTCTGGCTGGACGCGCGCACGGTGGCCCGGGCGGCGCTCGATGCCCTGGACGCCGGCCGGCCGCTGTCGGTGCCCGGGGCGCCGTACAAGGCGGTCGTCGCGTTCAGCCGGCTGCTGCCGTTCGGCCTGCAGGCCCGGCTCGGCCGCGGCGCGGGGCGCCGCCGCGGGCCGCGCTGACGAGTGCGCTGACAGCGGATCCGCTGGACCGCGACGGCCGGCACCGGGAGCGTCGCAGCCATGAGGCTGCTGGTGCTGGGCGGGACCCGCTTCGTCGGCCGGGCGCTGGTCGAGGAGGCGCTCACGCGTGGCTGGGACGTCACCGCACTGCACCGCGGCCGCACCGGCGTGCTGCCGGACGCCGTGACCGCGCTGCACGCCGACCGCACCGACCCGGAGCAGCTGGGCGCGGCGCTGCACGGCCGCTCCTTCGACCTCGCGGTCGACACCTGGGCCAGCGCCCCACGGGTCGTGCGCGACGCCGCCCGGCTGGTCGAGGCCGGCCGGTCGGCGTACGTGTCGAGCCAGTCGGTCTACCGCTGGGGCAGCCACGTCGACGAGCGCAGCCCGCTCGTCGACGGTGATCCGGACGCCGGCGAGTCCGACTACGCGGCCGACAAGCGCGGCGGCGAGCTCGCCAGCCGGCCAGAGGCGCTGCTGCTGCGCGTCGGGCTGATCCTCGGTCCGTACGAGGACGTCGGCCGGCTGCCCTGGTGGCTGACCCGCGTCGCCCGCGGCGGTCGCGTCGTCGCGCCCGGCCGCCCCGACCGCCCCCTGCAGTACGTCGACGTGCGCGACCTCGCGGCCTTCGCCCTCGACGCGCTGGCGCGCGGGGAGAGCGGGCAGGTCGACGTCACCGCGCCGAGCGGCCACGCCACCACCCGCACGCTGCTGGAGGCCTGCGTCGCCGCGACCGGCAGCGACGCCGAGCTGGTCTGGGTCGATGAGGAGACGCTCGAGCGCCTCGGCGTCCAGCCGTGGACGCAGCTGCCGGTGTGGGTGCCCGAGCGCGGCGAGTTCGCCGGGTTCCTGGAGAGCGACGTCTCCCGGGCCGTCGGGCTCGGCCTGCGCTGCCGACCGGTGGAGCAGACGGTCGACGACACGTGGGCGTGGCTGCAGCGGGAGGGCGCGCCGGCGCAGCGCGCCGACCGGCCGGCGCACGGGCTGCCGGAGGAGCTCGAGCGGGCCGTGCTGGAGCAGGCCTCCGCGCGCTCGTGAGAGCGTCGGCCGCATGAGCGACCGCGCGCAGCTGCTGTCCCTGGTCCGCGAGCTGGCGATCGTGCACGGCCGCGTCGTCCTGTCGTCCGGGCGCGAGGCGGACTACTACGTCGACCTGCGCCGGGTGACGCTGTCGGGGCGGGCGGCGCCGCTGGTCGGCCGGGTCATGCTCGAGCTCACCGCCGACCTCGACTACGACGCCGTCGGCGGGCTCACCATGGGCGCCGACCCGGTGGCCGCCGCCATGCTGCACGCGGCTGCGGCGCAGGGCCGGGTGCTCGACGCCTTCGTCGTCCGCAAGGCGGCCAAGGCGCACGGTCTGCAGCGGCGGGTCGAGGGCCCGGACGTCGCCGGGCGCCGGGTGCTCGTCGTCGAGGACACCTCCACCACCGGGGGCTCGCCGCTCGAGGCGCTCGGCGCCGTGCGCGAGGCGGGGGCGACGCCGGTCGCCGTGGTCACCATCGCCGACCGCGACACCGGCGCCGGGCAGAAGATCGAAGCGGAGGGCGTGCCCTACCGCTTCGCGTTCTCCCTGCAGGACCTCGGCCTGGGCTGACACCATGCGGTGATGGATCCGTCACTGCTCGTGCCCGGGCTCGCGGCCCTGACCGGGCTGGCCGGCGGCGCCGCGCTGGCCCTGGACCGCCGCCACGCCCGCCGGCTGAGTTGCGCCGCGGACCGGCTGGGCTGGTCCTACGC
>JALYMN010000216.1 GCA_030773675.1 Actinomycetota bacterium | reverse complement strand
AGCTGCAGCAGCAGGACGACCGTGAGCACGAGCACGCCGGGCGCCAGTGAGCGGCGTACGGAGCGGACGACCGATGTGCCGGCGACGACTGCCCGACCACGACCAACCTCCGCCGCACGAACAGCAGGACGACGGGCCTCCTGCCCGCGACGCGGTCGGATAACGCTGGCGCGGGCTGGCGCAAGTCTGCGCTCCCCTGGGCGTGTGCAGCGCCGATAACCAACATTATGTCAGCCTGACGAGAGCTCGCTACGATCGACTCCCTAGCCCCTCCCGGGCTCGCTCCGGCGCGCTCTGCTGCTCAAGGGGGCGTCCACGACGATGGTGCACAGTCTTGGATGGGCTGGGCGCCAGGGTCGGCTTCTAGGGAGATCGATCCACCAGTAGTCCGATGAGCCCGGCCACGGCGAGGATGAAGGCGGGCGGTGCTGCCAGCTGTGGCAGGAAAGTCTCGCCCGCCAGCAGGGTGAGGCCTCCGCACAGCACGGCGGGTGCGGCGACCGTGCCCGCCACCCAAGTGGGTGCTGAGCGGCTGACGAGTGCGGCAATGACGGCAAGCGCCACGCTTGCGCTGAGGATGAGGAGGTGTCCTGTCCGCTCGTTGGCCACGGCGAGCGGTGTCCGTTCGAAGTGCACCGTCCTGGTGAGTCCCCAGCCCAGGAGGGCGAGGGCTACCAGACCGCAGACGCTGAGCAGGAGGCGCACGGCAAGACCGGTGCTCACCGGGCGCCTCCTGTCATCGTTATTGCGAAGGAGTCTGGCCGAAAAGCGGCTCTCCGGTTGACGGAACTGGATCTTGCTCGGCGCATGTCTCGGCCTTGGCCCTGACTTGCACGTGTTGTGGCTGGGCGAGAGGTGGCTCGGTCAGGGCAGCAGGTTGGCGGGAACGACGCGAATGCGGAACGGCTCGTCGGTCACGTACTCCGTGAGGCCGTGGACCACAGCGTGGTCCTGGTAGCTCTGGTCGACCAGGCGCAGGGCAAGCAACGACGCCGCGCGGCGACGTACACGACCACCGTGCTGCTCGGCGGTCAGCGCCGGCGGCGGCCCCAGCGACCCTTCTCCGGCTGACCGGCCGCCGCCTCCAGCTGGGCCTCGGCGAGCGCGACCCGACGCAGCAGCTCCTGGTTCTGCTCCCACAGGTCGGCCGCCTCGCGCTGCAGCTCCTCGACCTCCCGTTGCAGGTCGGCGACCATTCGCTCGCGCACCTCCGCCAGCGCCTCGGCCCGCGCCGCGCGCTGGCCCGAGCGGTACAGCTCCCCCGACAGCCGCTCGAGCGTCTCGACCGTGGACAGCGGGACCGCCGGCGCGTCGCGCAGGGCTGGGGGCCGTGCCGCCGACGGCTCCCCCGCCGTGCGCCCGGGCTCCTGCTGCGACTCCCCCGCCCGGCTCCGTCCGCGCTCGCCGACCCGGGCCAGGACGTCGTCCAGCGCGACCTCGAGCCGCTCGCCCCGTGGGCCGCTCCCCGTGCGGCTGCGCACCTGACCGGCCCGCACGAGGCCGCGCACCACCGAGACCGAGGCGCCGCTGCGCTCCGCGGCCTCGCCGACGGGCACGAACGCGTCCGCCGCCGCACCAGCCGGAGGCTTCGTCGCACGCTCCGCGACGGCAGCACGCGCTTCGGCGGCCGGCAGTCCGAGCGCGCCGTTCGCGCCGCGGTCCGGCCTCCCGGCCCCGTCTGCGAGCGTCATCGCCAACTCCCGTCCTGTCCGCACCGGCGTACATGTTCGCGCACGGTCAGTGACAGCGCGACGCGGGCGCGCCGGACGAAGCGGTGGAACGAGCACGCAGAGGCCCGCACGCAGGGGCGCGTGCGGGGGGGGCGGAGTGGGGAGTCCGCGAGGCGCTACGGCAGCGGGGCGAGGTCCTGCGAGAGGCGGTCGCCGCGCACGCTGGCGCTGGCGAGCTCGTTCTGGGCGGCGACGACGCGGGCGGCCTGGGCCAGACCGGCGGCCTTCTGCAGCTTGGCGGCCGCGACCTCGTCCGGGTGCGGTGCGGCGGCGGGCCGCTCGCTGACCACGGCCGGGCCGGCAGCGCCCTCGGCGGGCTTGCGGGTCGGGGTGCGGCTGCCGGCGACAGGGGTCGCCGTGGACAGCGCGACGTCGGTGAGGCGCATGAGGTTCTCCATCCGTCCTTGGGCTCCGCACAGACTGTCGGGGAGCAGAGCTGTCGACGTGATCAGCCGAACGGGTGGTTCTGCACCACCCGCACGGACCATTAGGGCGACCGGCACGACCGACCGACCCGGCCCGCGCTCCCCCGCCTGCCTACCCTCGCCTGATGGCCGACCTCCCGCTCGCCGTCTTCGACGTGGACGGCGTGCTGGCCGACGTCCGGCACCGGTTGCACCACCTGGCGCGACGCCCCAAGGACTGGGACGCCTTCTTCGGCGCCGCGGTGGACGACCCGCCGCTCGCGGAGGGCCTGCTGCTGGCCCGGCAGAGCGCGCAGGACTGCGAGGTCGTCTACGTGACCGGCCGGCCCGAGCGCTGCCGGGAGGACACGCTCGCCTGGTTCGCCCGGCACGGACTGCCGGAGGGCCGGCTCGCGATGCGCCGCCCGGGCGACCGGCGCCCGGCGCGCCTGGCGAAGCCGCAGCTGCTGCAGCGGCTGGCCCGCGACCGGGTCGTCGCAGTCGTGGTGGACGACGACGAGCAGGTCTGCGACGCCTACGAGCGGGCGGGGTATCGGGTGCTCCGGGCACGCTGGGCGGACCAGGCCCCGCTGCTCGAGCAGGCGCAGGAGCGCGACGGGCGGACATAGCGCCCGGCGGGCGCGCAGCGATGGAGGGACTGAGGCGGCACCCCGTCCGGGTGGTGTCGCGGAACGGTCACGATCGGCCGTCAAGGGACGCCGGACGCGTCCCGACAGGTTGGACGAGAACGACACGCAGCGCGAGACCGGAGCACGACGATGTGCGTACACACCCCCACCTGCCCCAGCGCCGACGCCGCTGACCACGACGCTGCACGCGTCGTGTCCTGCCACCCCGAGCAGGGCTGGAGCCTGCTGTGCAACGGGGTCGTGGTGTTCGAGGACACGGGCGAGATCCTCCCCGACGGTTCGGCCGTCGCGCCGCACCGCCGGCTGCCCCGCCGACTACCGGCGCACGCGCACCGCGCCGCGGCCTGATCGGGGGGCGCGCCCGGACCCGTCAGCGGTCCTGCTCGGACGCCTGCTCGAACGCCTGCGGCGAGGGGCACGAGCAGACCAGGTTGCGGTCGCCGTACGCGCCGTCGATGCGCCGCACCGGCGACCAGTACTTGTCCGCCCGCGAGCCGCCGGCGGGGTAGGCCGCCTGCTCCCGGGTGTAGGGGTGCGCCCACGCCCCCGCCACCGACGCGGCGGTGTGCGGCGCCCCGCGCAGCGGGTTGTCGTCGACCGGCCAGGTGCCGGCCGCGACCTTGTCGATCTCCCGCCGGATGGCGATCATCGCGTCGCAGAAGCGGTCGATCTCCCCGAGGTCCTCGGACTCCGTCGGCTCGATCATCAGCGTCCCGGCGACCGGGAAGCTCATCGTCGGGGCGTGGAACCCGAAGTCGATCAGGCGCTTGGCGACGTCGTCGACGGTCACGCCGGTCTGCTTCGTGATGCCGCGCAGGTCGACGATGCACTCGTGGGCGACGAGACCCCCCTCGCCGGTGTAGAGCACCGGGAAGTGCGGCTGGAGCCGGGCGGCGACGTAGTTGGCGTTGAGCACCGCGACCTGGGTGGCGCGGGTCAGCCCCTCGGCCCCCATCAGCCGAACGTAGGCCCAGCTGATCGGCAGGATCCCCGCGCTGCCGTACGGCGCCGCGCTGATCGGACCCGGTCCGGTGGCGGGCCCGGCGTCCGGGTCAAGCGGGTGGTTCGGCAGGTACGGCGCGAGGTGCGCCCGCACCGCGACCGGCCCGACACCCGGACCGCCGCCGCCGTGCGGGATGCAGAACGTCTTGTGGAGGTTGAGGTGGCTCACGTCGGCGCCGAACCGCCCCGGCTTGGCCAGCCCCACCAGGGCGTTGAGGTTTGCGCCGTCGACGTAGACCTGTCCCCCGGCGTCGTGCACGGCCGCGCAGATGTCGGTGATCGCCGCCTCGAACACCCCGTGCGTGCTGGGGTAGGTGACCATGAGCGCGGCCAGCCGCTCGCGGTGCTGCTCGAGCTTGGCGTGCAGGTCGTCGAGGTCGACGTCCCCGGTGGGGGTGGTGCCGACGACGACGACGCGCATCCCCGCCATGACCGCGGACGCCGCGTTGGTGCCGTGCGCGCTCGCCGGGATGAGACAGACGTCGCGCTCGTCCTGGCGGTTGCTGCGGTGGAAGGAGCGGATCGCCAGCAGCCCGGCGAGCTCGCCCTGCGATCCCGCGTTGGGCTGCAGGCTGACCGCGTCGTAGCCGGTGACCTCGCACAGCCAGCGCTCGAGGTCGGCGACGAGCTGGCGGTAGCCGCGCGCGTTGTGCGCCGGGGTGAACGGGTGCAGCTGACCGAACTCCGGCCAGGTCACCGGCTCCATCTCGGTCGTCGCGTTCAGCTTCATCGTGCAGGAGCCGAGCGGGATCATCGTCCGGTCGAGGGCGAGGTCCCGGTCCGACAGCCGGCGCAGGTAGCGCAGCATCGCGGTCTCGCTGTGGTGCGACCGGAAGACCTCGTGCGTGAGGTACGGCGTGCTGCGCAGCAGGTCCGCGGGCAGCGCGTCGGGCGTGGCGGCGTCGAGGGCGTCCCAGTCCTGCTCCGCCGCCCCGAGCGCCGCGACGACGACGTCGAGGTGCGCGCGGGTGGTCGTCTCGTCGGTGCTGATCCCGACCGTGTCTGCGTCCACCGACCGCAGGTCGACGCCGTCCGCGGCAGCGGCGGCCACGACAGCGTCGGCGCGCCCGGGCACGGCGACCGTGAGCGTGTCGAAGAACGCTCCCCCGACGGGAGCGCCGTGCGCGCGCAGGGCGGCGGCCAGCAGCGCGGCGTACCGGTGGGTGCGCCGGGCGATCGCGGCCAGCCCCTCGGGCCCGTGGTAGACGGCGTACATGCCGGCCATGACCGCGAGCAGCACCTGCGCGGTGCAGATGTTGCTCGTCGCCTTCTCCCGGCGGATGTGCTGCTCGCGGGTCTGCAGGGCCAGCCGGTACGCCGGGTCGCCGTCGGCGTCGACGCTCACCCCGACGAGCCGTCCCGGCATCGAGCGCTCCAGCCCCTTGCGGACGGCGAGGTAGCCCGCGTGCGGGCCGCCGTACCCGAGCGGGACGCCGAAGCGCTGGCTGCTGCCGACCGCGACGTCGGCGCCGAGTTCCCCCGGCGGCGTGAGCAGGGTGAGCGCGAGCAGGTCGGTGGCCACCGCGACGAGCGCGCCGCGCTGGTGCGCCCGGTCGATCACCGCACGCGGGTCGCGGACGGCTCCCGACGAGCCGGGGTACTGCAGCAGCACCCCGAACACGTCGCCGTCGGGCAGCCCCCCGGACAGGTCCGCCACCTCGACGCGCAGGCCGAGCGGTAGCGCGCGGGTCTGCACCACCGCGATCGTCTGCGGGTGGCAGTCGGCGTCGACGAGGAACGCGGCGGTCTGCGGGGCCCTGCTCTGCCGCCGGCACAAGGTCATTGCCTCGGACGCGGCCGTGCCCTCGTCGAGCAGGCTCGAGCCGGACAGCGAGAGCCCGGTCAGGTCGGCGACCATGGTCTGGAAATTGAGCAGCGCCTCGAGCCGGCCCTGGCTGATCTCCGGCTGGTACGGCGTGTAGGCGGTGTACCAGCCCGGGTCCTCCATGACGTTGCGGAGGACGACCGGAGGCGTGTGGGTGCCGGAGTAGCCCAGGCCGATCATCGGCGTGGTGACCGTGTTCCGGGCGGCGAGCGCTCGCAGCTCGGCGAGCACCTCGGGCTCGGACGCCGCCGGCGGCAGGGACAGCCCCTCCGTCGCCCGGATCACCTCGGGGACGGCGACGGCCGCGAGCTCCTCCAGCGAGGCATAGCCGACGACGGCGAGCATCTTGGCCTGCTCGTCGTCGGTGGGGCCGATGTGCCGGCCGGAGAAGGGCGCAGCCTGCTCGAGGGCGCGGAGCGACGGCTGGGTCATGAGGAGGACCTCTCGGCACGGGGCGCGACCGTACGCGACGACACGCCAGGCGGGTCCTCCCCCTCTGTCACGGGACCTGAGAGCTTCACCGCTCCGCTCGACAGCAGCGGCAGCGGCTTGCACCGTCGGTGGGGCGCGGGAGCGCCCGCTTTCCAGAGTCGCCTGGTCCGCGCGGTCCGGGGGCCTGAGAGGTTGGACGGGGAGGTTTGCTCCTTCGGCGCCCCGGACTGGCTGCCCGGGGACTCTCCCGCGCGGGATTGTCGGCGTCGTCCACGGTACTCGCGCGCGCCGAGCCCGCCAGCGCGACGCGCGACCGGACCGGTCAGGCGGTGGTGCGCCGCCGACGCCGGGTGGCCAGCTCGTCGCCCTCGGCGACCGCCGGCTCCCCCGGCCGCGCCCGCTCGGCGGGGAGCTGGGCGAGGCTGCCCTCGACGTCGCGCAGCTGACGGCCGAGCGCGATGGCGAACACCGCCTGCCCGCCCTGGAGCAGGTCGAGCACCTCGTCGGTGCTGGTGCACTCGTACACCGTGGTGCCGTCGCTCAAGAGCGTGATCTCGCCGAGGTCGGCGACCCCGCGGTCGCGCAGCGTCGAGATCGCCGTACGGATGTTCTGCAGGCTCACTCCGGCGTCGAGCAGCTTCTTGACGATCTTGAGGACGAGGATGTCGCGGAACGAGTACAGCCGCTGCGAGCCGCTGCCGGCCGCCTCGCGCACGCTCGGCTCGACCAGCCCCGTGCGCGCCCAGTAGTCCAGCTGTCGGTAGGTGATGCCGGCGGCGGCGCATGCCGTGGGCCCGCGGTAGCCGATGTCCTGCGGCGATCCGCCGGGCTGCTCCTCGACGGGCAGGTCCTCGAACAGCGACCCCTGCAGTCCGAGCACGGGGCGACCGGGCACGTCGTCCTCTGGTGCGTCCACGTGGCGCCTCCGTCCGCGGCCGCGCGGGTGCGCGTCGCTGCTCACTGCCCCGGCACGCTAGGCAGGGCGCCAGGTCGGGTCAACGACGCGGCGCGGCGCGTCGCGACCCTCTTCCTGAGGTCGAGGTTCACACCCGGAGGCCGGCCCCGCGAGTCACCTCAGGACCCCTCGAAGTCCTCCGGCGAGATCTGGTCGAGGAACTCGCGGAACTTCTCGACCTCGTCCTCCTGCTCGTCCGGGATGGCGATACCGGCCTCGGCGAGCACCGCCGCCTCGCCCCGGATGCTCGCGCCGGTGCGCAGCGCCAGCGCGATGGCGTCGGACGGGCGGGCGCTCACCGTGGTGCCGCCGTCGAAGCCGAGCTCGGCGTAGAACACGCCCTCGCGCAGGTCGGTGATGGTGACGGTGCGCAGCGGGCGCTCGAAGGCGACGAGCAGGTCGCGCATGAGGTCGTGGGTCATCGGTCGGGCCGTGACCACGCCCTGCTGGGCGAAGGCGATCGCCGTCGCCTCCACCGCACCGATCCAGATCGGCAGGTAGCGGTCGCCGTCGACCTCCTTGAGCAGCACGATCGGCTGCTGGCTCGGCAGCTCGACGCGGACGCCGACGACGCTCAACTCCGACAGCGACGTCCGGTCGCCGGACTCGTCCACGCGTCCTCCTGCTGGTGGTGCCGCCGTGCCGCGCAGGGGTGCCCCGCGACGCTGCGACCCTACCCCCGCGCGCTCGGCGGACTCAGCGCCTGAGACCGGGCCCGAGACCGGCCCGGACGAGCGTCGCGTGCAGCTTGACCGACAGCGCGGCGAGCTCCCGGACGACCTCCTCGGCGCGCGCCCTGGCCTCCGGGCTGCGCTGCCGGACCAGAGGGGTGACCACCTGCTCCACCAGGCCGATCTCGCGCTCGGCGGCCGTCTTGAACGGGCGCAGGTGGCGTGCCTCGATGCCGAAGCGGGACATCTCGGCGACCGTCTTCGCGACGACGAGGGCGTCGCCGTCGTAGGAGCTCGTGCCGGTGAGCGGCGCGACCAGGCCGTACTGCTCGAGCTGCGCGAGCTGGGGCTCCTCCAGGCCGGCGGCCGACAGCAGCTCGGAGCGCGTCAGCCGCACCTCGCTGGTCTCCGGACGGAAGGCCTCGGCGTCGGGGAGCCCCTCGGCGGCGACCAGCGCCCGCGGCGCCCGCGGCCCCGCCGGCGCGCTCGACGAGGACGGCGGAGGCTCCGAGCCGCGGTCGATGGCCTGGAGGTGCTCCTTGATGACGCGCAGTGGCAGGTACTGGTCGCGCTGCGCGGACAGCACGTAGCGCAGGCGGGCGACGTCCTCCCGGCTGAACTTGCGGTAGCCCGAGGCGGTGCGCTCCGGTTCGACGAGGCCCTCGGCCTCGAGGAAGCGGATCTTGGAGATCGTGATGTCGGGGAAGTCCTGGCGCAGCTGCGCGAGGACCTCACCGATGCTCATGAACGACGGGGACGGCAGGCCGTTGACGGCGGTCACGGGAGCTAGGACCCCTCACCCGGGCGGGGCCCGGTGAGGAACACCAGGCGGTACTTGCCGATCTGCACCTCGTCGCCGCCGGCCAGCGGCGCGGCCTCGATGCGCTCGCGGTTGAGGTAGGTGCCGTTGAGGCTGCCGACGTCTCGGACGGTGAAGCCGGTGCCCTCGCGGACGAACTCAGCGTGCCGCCGGGAGACCGTCACGTCGTCGAGGAAGATGTCGCTCTCCGGGTGCCGGCCCGCCGTGGTGCTAACGCTGTCGAGCAGGAAGCGGCTGCCGGCGTTCGGCCCGCGCTTGACGACCAGCAGCGCGCTGCCGGGGGGCACGGTCTCCGCAGTGCTCTCGTGCGGCGCCTCGAGCGCGTCGGACCCCGACGCCCCCGTCTCGCCGTCGAGGACGCTCTCCAGCGCCGACAGCGCGATGGTCGAGGTGGAGTCGCCCGGCGTCCCCGCGCCGCCGCCGGGCCGGCTCAGCGCCGTCCCGCAGCGGGCGCAGAAGCGGCTGTCGTCCGGGTTCTGCTGTCCGCACTGGGTGCAGAACACGTCTGCTGCCCGCCTCCCGTCAGGGGGCGGCGCGCCGCCCGGTCGTGTGATGGGTTCCTCGCCGCGCCGTCCGGCTCAGGCTCGGCGGCTGCCGGCCCCCGGTCCCGCGGGCCCGCGGTGGCGTCGCCGAACCTAGTGCGCGGCGTCACGGAGGGTCAACCGCCCCCTGAGGTCGGGTCGTCTCCCGGCCTCGACCTCAGGGAGAGGTCAGGACAGCAGCGCCTGGTACGCGGCGGCGTCGAGCAGCGCCGCGTCGTCCAGCGCCCCGTCGGCCGGACGCAGATCGGCGATCCAGCCCTCGCCGTACGGGTCGCTGTTGAGCAGCTCCGGGTTGGCGTCCAGCGCCTCGTTGACCGCGACCACCGTCCCGGCGAACGGCGCGTACACGTCGGAGACGCTCTTGGTCGACTCGACCTCGCCCAGCGACTGGCCGGCGGCGAGCTCGGCCCCCACCGCAGGCAGCGCCACGAAGACGATGTCGCCGAGCGCCTCCTGGGCGTACGAGGTGATGCCGAGCCGGACGACGTCGCCCTCGGGGCGGACCCACTCGTGCTCAGCCGTGTACTTGAGGTCGTCGGGGTACACCGGCGCCTTCCTGTCTCGAGTCGTGCCGGGCGCCGGACGCCGGCTCGCGGCCACCGGTCAGCCGCCGCCGGCGGCGGGAGCCGGGCGAGCGTAACGAGGCCGTTCCAGCGGTCGCAAGGCGCTCACGGCCACCCGCTCAAGCTGCACGACCCGCGCCCGACCGCCCTGCTGCTCGACGTTGTCGACCACGCCGCCGGGGATCGCCAGCGCGGCCGCCATGGTCGCCGCGTCGCCGACGACGGCGAAGCGGTACGGCGGTCGCAGCAGGGTGCCGTCGACCTCGACCCCGCCCTCCTGGGGGAGGAACCACGTCGAGGCGACCACGCGCACCGGCCCGGTGCCGGCCCGGCCGCCCCCGGTCGATCCACCGCTGACCTGCACGGCCTCCGCCCCCGCGTCGCGCAGCTCCTCGAGCGCGTCGAGCAGGTCGTCGGCCCCGACCTCGCCGGTCGGGTCGGTCACGGTCAGCACGATCCCGGGCCCCTCGGCGGGCACCGTCCCGGCGAGCACGCCGAGCACCTGCGCCCGCCGGCGCGCCTCCTGCAGCGCCTCCTGCGCGCTGCCCCGCCCGGTGGCGAGCCGCTCCCGGGACGCGGTCAGGGCCAGCACCTCGCGGCGGAGCCGGTCGTCGCGGTTGGACAGGTCGTCGAGGATCCGGACGAGGTCCTCCTGCCGCGCCGAGGCCAGCACCACGTCGTCCCGCGTGCTGCGCAGCTGGACGACGGCCGCGAAGCCGAGCAGGGCGAGCAGGACCGCGACCGCGAGGTCGACGCGGCGCAGCCGCGGGCGGAGCAGGGCGCGCAGCCCCGACGGGCGCCGCGTCGACGTGGGCTCCTCGGGCGTCGGCTCCTCGGGCATCGGCTCGCCGGTCATGCGCGGAAGACGTGCCGCCGGATGGCGGCCGCGTTGGAGAAGATCCGGATGCCCAGGACGACGACCACGCCGGTGGACAGCTGCCCGCCCACCCCGAGCTGGTCGCCGAGGAAGACGACCAGCGCCGCCACGAGGACGTTGCTCACGAACGACACGACGAACACCCGGTCATCGAAGATCCCGTCGAGCTGGGCCCGGACCGCGCCGAACACCGCGTCGAGCGCCGCGACGACGGCGATCGGCAGGTAGGGCTGCAGCAGGCCTGGCACGGTCGGCTCGAGCACCAGCCCAAGCACGACGCCGAGCACGAGGGCTCCCGCGGGGATCACGGCCCCTCCAGCCCGGGTGCGGTGGCCGCCGGCAGGCGGAGCCGCTCGGCCCGCCGCACCTGCACCTCGATGCCGTAGAGCTTGCTGTAGTCGGCCAGGCGCGGTCCGGTGCCGTTGTCCTCGAACCGGCGCTCCAGGCCCTCGGGGTCGCCGACCGCGCGGACGACGTACGGCGGGCTGAGCGGCCGGAAGTCGACGAGCACCGCCTCCCCCGCGCTGCGAATCGCGGTGAGCGCGGACAGGCGCAGTTCGTTGACCGACACCGCCTCCGCCCCGGCCGCCCACAGTCCGTTGACGGCGTCCTGCAGGTCCCGGTCGAGCACGCGCCCCTGGCCCGCGGCGCCGCCGCGCGCCTGCGGGTCCGGGACGGCCTCCGGCTCGGCCGGCGGCGCGTCGTCCAGCTCGACGACGAGCCCGGGGCCGGTCACGGGGACGGTCCCCGCGGCGAGCGCGAGCGCCTCGAGGCCGGCGGCGGCGTCGCGCCCGTCGCCGTCGCTGCCGAGCGCCTCCGCCTGCAGCTGCTGCACCTGCGCGCGCAGCCGCTCCAGCTCACCGACCAGCGCGTCGGACTCGCGTGTGCGCCGCTGCACCTCGGCCGCCAGGCTGCTGCGGACGTCGTCCAGCTCGGCCGATCGTGCGCGGACCTGCGCCGCCGCGGTGCCGCTGAGCAGGCCCAGCACGACGAGGAGCAGCACGACCGCGGTCCGCCGCAGCCCCTGCAGGAGCGTGGGTCCCGGCGCGGCCGTCGTCCGGCTGCGCCGCTCGGCCGCCTCCGCATAGCTCTCGTCGAGGGTGTGGGTCATGACGTCGACGAGCAGGGACATCGAGCCGTCGCGACGCGCGGGAGGACGCTCGGGCACCCGGCCAGTCTGCCAGCCGCGGGGTCAGGAGCCGGCGTCGGCGACGACCTCGGCCCACGTCCCGAGCAGGGCAGCTGCGGCCCGGGTGTCGCGGGCCTCCGCCCACAGGTGGGTGACCGCCTCGGCCGGGTCGGGCAGCACGAGCACCCAGCTGCCGTCGGGCTCGACGACGCGCACCCCGTCGGTGGTGTCGACGTGGCGCCCGGAGGCGCCTTCGACGACGCCGCGCATGACCGCACCCTTGGCCGCCCAGGGGGTGGGCACCGAGCGGCGCACGACGTGGGCGACGGGGATGCGGGCGTCGATCTGCGACAGCGTCAGCTTGGTGCGGGCGACGAGGCCGAGCAGGCGGACGAAGGCGGCGATCCCGTCGATGGAGGTCGAGAACTCCGGGATGACGAAGCCGCCCCGGCCGTCGCCGGCGAAGACCACGCCGTCCTGCCCCGCGCACCGGGCCAGGTCGTCCGGCGAGGTGGAGGTCCAGGCGACCTGCGTGCCGTGGAACCGGGTGACCTGCTCGGCGACTCGGGTCGTCGTCACCGGCAGGGCGATCCGCCCTCCGCGGCGCTCGGCGGCGACGAGGTCGAGCAGCACGAGCAGGGCCCGGTCGTCGTGGACGAGCTCACCGCGCTCGTCGACGAGCGCGATCCGCTCCCCCACGTGGTCGAAGCGGACGCCGAAGGCGGCGCGCGAGCTGGACACGAGCGAGCCGAGCCGCTCCAGCGCCCGCAGGTGGTCGGCGAGGGTCTCCGTCGTCGACGTCTCGTCCAGCCGGTTGTTGACGGTGAGGACGTCGACGCCGATGCGCCCGAGCAGGGCGGGCAGCACCAGCGCCGAGGCACCGCCCGCCGTGTCGAGGACGATCTTCAGCCCGGCCTCGGGCACGCCGCTGGTGTCCACGGTGCGCAGCAGCTCCTGCACGTAGACGTCGACGGTGCGGGCGGGGAAGGTCAGCTCGGCGATCTCGCCGGGGAACGCCCGCCGGAACTCCTGCCGGCTGAACACGCGCTCGAGCTTGCGCCGCGCACCCTGCGACAGGTCGGCGCCGTGCTCGTCGAGGAAGACCAGGTCGATCGACTGCGGGTCGCCGGCGGTGGTGCGCAGCACGATGCCGCCGGCCGCGCGGGTCGTCGCGGTGGTGAAGCGGTGCACCGGCAGCGGCGTGACCTCGAGGTCGAACACGTCGATCGCGCTGGCCGTCAGCGCCGCGATGACCGCCCGTTCGAGCGCCCGCGCGGCCCGCGACGCGTCGCGGGAGGTCGTGACGACGCTGCCCTTCTTGAGGGTGGTCGCGTACGCCGACGCGAGCCGGACGACGAACTCGGGGGTGATCTCGACGTTCACCAGGCCGGACACCCCGCGCGGGCCGAACAGCGCGGCCGTGCCGCGGCTCTCCCAGATGACGCTGGTATGCACCACCGCGCCGGCCTCGATGGTCTTGAACGGGTAGACCTTCACGCCGCTGGAGAGGTAGGCCTCCTCCTCGACCACGCACTCGTCGCCGACGACCGCGCCCTCCTCGAGCCGCGCCGCCCGCATGACGTCGCTGTTCTTGCCGACGACGCAGCCGCGCAGGCCGGCCCGGCTGCCGATGAACACGTTGTCGTGGACGACGGCCCGCTGCAGGACCGCGCCGCCCTTCACCACGACGTTGTTGCCGAGCACGGTGTGCTCGCCGAGCATCGCCCCCGCCTCGACCTTGGCGTAGTCCCCGACGCACACCGGACCCTTGATCACGGCGGCCGGGTCGACGTCCGCGCCCTCGCCGATCCACACGCCTGGGGCGACCTCGAAGCCGGCGATCTCGACGTCCACCTGACCGTCGAGGACGTCGGCGTGGGCCTTGAGGTAGCTCTCGTGCGTGCCGACGTCCTCCCAGTAGCCGTCGGCCACGTAGCCGTAGACCGGAGCGCCCTGGGCGAGCAGCGCCGGGAGCACGTCGGCGGACCAGTCGACCTGCGCGCCGCCGGCGACGCTCGCCAGCACCTCGGGCTCCATCACGTAGATGCCGGTGTTGACGGTGTCGCTGAACACCTGCCCCCACGTCGGCTTCTCCAGGAACCGCTCGATGCGGGAGTCCTCATCCGTGATGACGATGCCGAACTCGAGCGGGTCGGGCACCCGCTTGAGGCACACCGTCACCAGCGCCGAGCGCGCCCGGTGTGCAGCGACGACCGCGCCGAGGTCGATGTCGGTGAGCGCGTCGCCGCTGATGACGAGGAAGGTGTCGTCGGACAGCGCGCTCTGCGCGTTCTTGACCGAGCCGGCCGTGCCGAGCGGCATCTCCTCGGTGGCGTAGGACAGGTGCATGCCGAGCTCGTCGCCGTCGCCGAAGTAGGTGCGCACCAGGCTGGCGAGGAACTGGACGGTCACCACCGTCTCGTCGAAGCCGTGCCGCTTCAGCAGCCGCAGCACGTGCTCCAGGATCGGGCGGTTGACGACCGGCAGCAGCGGCTTCGGCTGGTTCGCCGTCATCGGGCGCAGCCGGGTGCCCTCGCCGCCGGCCATGACGACCGCCCTCACCGGCGCCTCCGCGTCGTCGCGCCGGCTGCCTGCGTCATACCCGCGCACCCCCCGCTCCCGAGCCGGCGACGGCGCGCGCGGCGGCACGGTCGGCCCGGACCAGCCGCACGACCTGGACGACGTACAGCAGCCCGGCGTACCAGTAGAGCGTGCTCCCCCAGGCGGCGAAGGCCCAGCCGAGCGGCCGGAACACCGTCGCGAGCAGCCCCTCGCGGCCGGGCAGCGCGGCAAGCAGCATGGGGAAGGCGTAGAGCAGGTTGAAGGTCGCGGCCTTGCCGAGGAAGTGGACGGGCAGCGGTCCGTAGCCGTGCTTGCGCAGCACCGGGAAGAAGCAGGCGAGGAACAGGTCGCGGCCGATGAGGGCGACGGCCCACCACAGCGGCAGCCCGTCGCGGGCGACCAGCGCGAGCAGCGTGGCGAGGATGTACAGCCGGTCGGCGAGCGGGTCGAGCAGCTGTCCGAGCCGGGAGAACTGGTGGTAGCTGCGGGCGATCTTGCCGTCGAGGTAGTCGCTGGCCCCGGCGGCCATGAGGAGCAGGATCGCCCGGCCGTCCTGCTCGGTGATCAGCGTCCAGTAGAGGAACACCGGCACGCCGAGCAGGCGCAGCCCGGACAGGACGTTCGGGACCGTCAGGATCCGGTCCGAGGGCGCCGCTGCGCTGGCCGCCGTGCTCGACACGGGCCTCCTCCGCTTTTCCGTCCCGCACCCTACCGAGGAGGAGGCGGTGAGGCCCGGACGCGACGCTCGCGGCCCGCGGCCGTGCGTTGCCCCTACCCTGGCCCGGTGGTGAGGTGGCTCCTGCTGCTGATCGCCCTGACCCTCGTTGCCCGTTGGCTGTTCCCGCGCAGGCCGGTGCCCTGGTCGGTCCCGGTCATGGTCGGCCTGACGATCGTCGGAGTGCGCGGCGCGGCGTGGTGGCTCGGCCAGGAGTAGCGCGGCTCCGGGTGCGGCCGGCGCGTGAGACGGCCGCGCTGCGCGGGAACACTCCTGGTGTTCCTCAGTCCCTGCGGGGGCGGCGTCCCCCGTGTCGCACCGGTGGAGGACGACGTGAGCAGCAGCACCAGCACCAGCCCCGACATCTGGCAGTTCCGCGAGTCGATGGCCTTCGCCGCCCGAGGCGTGGACCTCAGCGGGTTCGAGGTGGTCGGCCGCGACGGCTCGCTGGGCACCGTCGACGAGGCGGCCAACGACGTCCGCGTGAACTACCTCGTGGTGCGCGCGGGCGCCTGGCTGTCCGACCGGCGGCTGCTGCTCCCGGCGTACGTCGTGGAGCGGGTCGACCCGCCGGCGCGCAAGGTGTTCGTCGACCGGACGAAGCAGGACCTGCGCGACGCCCCGGAGTTCGACCCGGACGCCCGGCGCTCGGCGAGCTTCCAGGACGCGCTGCACGGCTACTACCACGGGCTGTACGACACCGGGCTCTAGCGGACGGCGGCGTCAGCCGCCCTTGCGGCGGGCGAGCACGACGCCGGCGACTTCCGCGGCGCCGGCGAGGCGCAGGGTGCGGGCCATCTCGCGCAGCGAGAAGCCTTCGGAGTAGACGTCGTCGAGGACGAGCACGCGCCGGCCGGCGACCCGGCCGGGGTCGGGCACGGCCAGGGCCGTGCGCAGCTCGCCCTCGGCGATCCTGCGGCGCGTCTCGACGTCGCGGCCGAGGAACTGCCCGGTCGGCACGGCTTTCGTGATGAGGTCGGGCGCGAAGGGCCAGGCGGGCGCCTGGCGCTCCGCGGCGTCCAGGACGAGGCGCAGGTGGTCCCACAGCCGGCGGGCCTTCGGGCCGACATACAGGGCGCCGGTGGTGATGCGGTCGTAGCGGCGCATCTCGTCGCGGTGGTCGTCGAGGAAGCCGACGAGGATGCGTGCGAGCAGGTCGGCCCAGCCGCGGTCCTCGTCGTACTTGTAGCGGGTGACCGCCTCCCACATCGGCTCCGTGCAGCCGGACACGACGTGGATGCGCGAGAACCAGGGGTCGGGCAGGGTGCAGACGGTGTTGGTGCAGCGGGCGTCGACCAGCTCCTGCCCGCACAGGCGGCAGGTGGGGCCTGCCGCTGCGCGGACGCCGGCGTTGGCGCAGGCGTAGCAGACGGCCGGCGTCCCGGGGTCGCGGTAGGGGCACTTCATGCAGTCCGGCAGGCCGGCCGGGCGCGGGTCGAGCGCCTCCGGGTCGATCACGACGGGCAGGCAGGGGTCGCAGCAGGCACGCGCGGACAGTTCCACAGCGGTCTGCTCGGCGTCGCGCGAGCGGCGTCCGCTGGGGCCGGGGACGCCCCCAGCCCCGCCACGAGGTGCGGCGGGGCTGCGGGCGGGTCGGGCTCGACTACGTGGAGCGAGCCCGCAGGCCGGGTCAGAACTTGCGACCGGCGCCCACGATCATGACGATCGTGGTGAGGGAGGCCGCGGCCGAGGTGGCCTTGACGAACGCGGCGGTGCTGAGGCTCTTCACGGGTTCTCCTGGGTGGGTGCGACGGGACAGGCTGGTCGTCGGCCGGCTGGTGCCGGCCCACAGCAGGTGTTGTCGGTCCGCCCGGGAGCGCCCTGTTCCCCCGATCGGTGCACGTCCGCGGGGGTCTCTGGCAGGGCCGGGCGCGCGTAACGGCCGTCGCCGTCCCGCGATGTGGGACGTGCGGGGCGTCGAGCCCGGCTGGTCGGAGGCGGACGACGTGGACATCCCGGCGCAGCGCGGCGGCGCCGGCGGGCGGTCGCCGCACGTGCGGATCGTCTACGGGTCTCCGATGGAGCTGTACGACGTCCTCAAGGAGGTCGAGGCCGAGGCCTGATCATCCGCTCGGTGGTCCGAGGCGCGGACGGCGGCTGGCGGGTGCGGGTCGACCCGCGCAAGGAGTGACGCACCAGGACGCCGGAGAGCCGTCGCCGCGTGGGTGACGGCCGGGGTGGGGAGGTCAGAGCATTCCCGGCCCGGGGAGCGGCCCCTCGGGCGCGGCTCGTCCGCCGTCCTGGCTGTCCCACCACCTGATCGGAGCGACAGGGCTCGTTCGTCGCCCTCATGGCGGCCTACGGCGGGTACGTCGCCGGGCTCGTCGCCGTCGGCCGAGCACACGGTGCCCGCCTGCCGGACCACGTCGGCCCGGTGACCTGCCGCTGGTCACCGTCGCGACCTTCGAGCTCGCCCGGCTGCTCGCAAGGACCGGGTCACCAGTCCGCTGCGCGCGCCGTTCACCATGTTCGCGGGCACCAGCGGCGAGGCCGAGCTCGCCGAGGAGGTCCGCGGCACCGGGCCGCGCAAGGCGCTCGGCGAACTCGCGACGTGCCCGTTCTGCCTGGGGCAATGGGTGGCGACCGGTCTGCTCGCCGGCCTGGTCATCGCGCCGCGTCCGACCCGCCTCGCCGCTGATGTGCTGACTGCGGTCGCTGGGGCCAGCGTCCTGCAGCTCGTCTACGCCCGTCTGCAGTCCGCGGCCACCTAGCCGGGCCGCGCAGACGGCGGGCGTCGGCAGCGGCGCTGCGCCCACCACGCCGCCAGCCGCGGCCAGGCCTGTGCCAGGGCGGGTGTTCAGGTCCTTCCGGTCCAGGCCCGGACTCAGCTGCTCTCGCGGTGCTCGAGCCCGACGGCGGCTCGCAGCTCCTCGGCGCCCTGGAGCAGCTGGGGCTTGTCACCGCCCAGCTCCTCCATGAGGTCCGCGAGGCCGTCGTCCGCGATGCCGTTCAGCTTGTGCTGGATGGCCTTGTCCGCGCGCGTCTGGCTGTTCTGCAGCAGCGCCACGACCAGGAACGTCACGATCGTCGTCAAGGTGTTGATGACGAGCTGCCAGGAAGTACGACGGCGCCCACAGCAGGACGAGCGCGCGCTCCTCACCAGAAGTCGCCGCACGTTCTCTCTGCCAACGGCTCTGCACCGCGATGAAGTTGCGACCGTCCCGCGCTCCGGCAACATGACCGGACGGCGGCGTCCCCGCAGGCTGACCTCGATCGACCGGTAGGAGAACGCCATCTTGCTCTGCTCCACGGCCAGCACCTCCGACCAGGCGACGCGACGGCGCACCGAGCCTGGGGGCTTGATACCGACTGCGTCGGGGACCGTGTCGCGGCGGAGGAGATGCAGCCCTCCCATCACGACGTAGCCGGCTCCCAAGCCCGATCGCCAGGAGAGACCTCCCAGACTCGACTCGAGCAGCAGGCAGCCCAGACCGAACACCAGCCAGACGACGCCCGGCCACACCGGCCCGGCGAGCACCTGCCGCTCCTGCACCGGGCCACGGTCCCGCAACGCGACTTCCTGCACGAGCAGGGATCCTCGGCGGTGCTACGTCACCAGGCATGTCGCCCAGGCGCCCATGCACCTGCTGCTGGTCGTCACGATGGTCGTCCTGCCAGTGATGATCGTCCGTGGGCTGGTCATCGTGGGCGGCGTCGGCCCGTCGATGCTCGCGCAGTGGTCGCCGCACTCGCCACCGTCGGGGTCCTCCGGCAGGTGCGGGCGCGTCGCACCACCAGGCTCATGACCGGCCGCTGGGTCCGTGCTGGGAGGTGCAGCCTTGGTCGACACCGCTGCTGGAAGATCAGCCCGCGGTCAGACTCGCCGTCGTGGTCAGAACGCCGGAGACGGTGCCGCCCCGGAGGTGGCTGCACCGCCTCTGACCTGCTGCTCGCCTGTCGGGATGACAGGATTTGAACCTGCGACCCCTTGACCCCCCAGGTATGCGCCTGTCGTCCGTCGTAGTCCACCGTCGTAACGAAACGGCAGGTCAGCGGGGGTCCTGCATCCGGTGGGGTCCGCAGCGGTCCCCCGCCGTACGACTCGCGTTGCTACAACCGTTGCTACAGAGAACGTGCAGCAGCCCGGCCAGCGGGTCGCGCCGACGGGGCTGCTGATCTAGGGGCCGGACCGTCGGGACCTCGCGTTGACGCCGCGTCGGGCCCGCCAAAGAGGCGGCGCTGACCGTCACGCTCGCCGCGCCTGCCGTGTTCGCCGACGTCGACCTGCCCGGCGACCTCGACGCCGACGCGGCCCGGCAGCTCGCCGCGGAGCTGGTCGAGGCGGCCGACCTGCTCGGTCGCATCAACCGGAACCTCGCGTAACCGGCGTTACCTGCTCTTCCTGCTCATACGGGTGAAGCCCAGCGGTTGGCCCCGCGCAACCTGCAAGTCCCGCTACCTTCGCCCCATGGCGGGTCGGTGGCGACGCTTCTTCGCGGAAGACGGATGGCTGGCCGACGTCATCTGGTGGGTGCAGAGTCCGGCTGACCTATTCACGCCGCCGCGCAGAGACCCTCACCGGCCAGTTCGACGGGTGTACATCGATCAAGAGGGCAACGTCTCGCCAGATCCGCCTCACGCGCCCCCGCCGCGAGAAGGGTAGGTGCCGCTGCCGTCGCCTTGCGCACCTCCGCAGAGCAATGATCAGAACCTGTGGATGGCTCTCGGCGAGGTGACGCGAAGGGGCGCACCTTCCCGAGGATGATCTGAAGCCCATTCGTTCTGATCAGGACCGGCGTTGGCGCGCTGGTTCGGGAAGGTA
>JALYMN010000215.1 GCA_030773675.1 Actinomycetota bacterium | reverse complement strand
CCTCGAGGTAGCCCGGCGGCGGCGGGACCACGCCGGCCTCGCCGAGCACCGGCTCCAGCACCACGCTCGCGGTCTGCCCGGTCACGGCCGCCTCGAGGGCCGCGGTGTCGCCGTACGCGACGAAGGTGACCGGCCCGGGCAGCGGCTCGAACGGCTCGCGCTTGGCGGGCTGGCCGGTGACGGCGAGCGCCCCCAGCGTGCGCCCGTGGAAGGCGCCCTCCGCGGCGACCCAGCCGCCGCCGGGCCGCAGCCGGCGGGACAGCTTGAGCGCCGCCTCGTTGGCCTCCGCGCCCGAGTTGGTGAACAGCACGCGGGTCGCGGGCGTGCCCATGAGCTGCTGGAGGCGCTCGGCCAGCCGCACGCCGGGCTCGTGCATGACGAGGTTGCTGGTGTGCCCGAGCTGCCCGACCTGCCGGGTGACCGCCTCGACCACGGCGGGGTGCGCGTGGCCGAGCACGTTGACGGCGATGCCGCCGACCAGGTCGACGTACTCGCGGCCGTCGTCGTCCCAGACGCGGGCGCCGTCGCCGCGGACCAGCGCCACCGGCGGAGTGCCGTAGTTGCCCATCATCACGGCGCCCCAGCGCGCCTTCATGTCGCTGATGTCCCGGCCTCCTCAACAGCGGCGTCATCGGCACCGGCGGGCGGGTCGGGGACGACCATCGTGCCGACGCCCTCGTCGGTGAACAGCTCGAGCAGCAGGCTGTGGGCGACCCGGCCGTCGAGCACGTGCGCCCGGGGGACGCCGCCCTGCACGGCACGCAGACAGGCCTCCATCTTCGGCACCATCCCGCTCGACAGGCCTGGCAGCAGGGCCGCGAGCTCCGAGGCAGTCAGCTCGCTGATCACCTCGGCGGCGGAGACCGCGGCGGGGGACGAGCCGGGCCAGTCGGCGTACAGGCCCTCGACGTCGGTGAGGACGACGAGCTTCTCGGCCTGCACGGCCACCGCGAGGGCGGCCGCTGCGGTGTCGGCGTTGACGTTGTAGAGCGCCCCGTCGGCGCCCGGGGCGACGGTCGCCACCACGGGCACCTTCCCCTCGTCGAGCAGGGCGTGGACGATCTGCGGCTGCACCTCGACGACCTCGCCGACCTGACCGATGTCGACCGGCTCGCCGTCGACGACCGCGCCGCGCTTCTCGGCGGTCAACAGGGTGGCGTCCTCGCCGGACAGCCCGACCGCGAACGGCCCGTGGGCGTTGATCAGACCCACGACGTCGGAGTTGACCTGGCCGACGAGCACCATCCGCACGACCTGCATGGTCTCGGGGGTCGTGACGCGGTAGCCGCCGCGGAACTCGCTCGGCAGGCCGAGCCGGTCGAGGTGGGCGCTGATCTGCGGGCCGCCGCCGTGCACGACGACGACCCGCACGCCGGCGTAGCGCAGGAAGACGACGTCCTCGGCGAACGCCTGCTGCAGCTCGGGGCTGGTCATCGCGTTGCCGCCGTACTTGACGACGACGGTGCGTCCGCTGAAGGACTTCAGCCAGGGCAGCGCCTCGACGAGGGCCGCGGCCTTGGGCAGGGCGGCGTGGCCGCGGGCCTGCGAGCGGGCGGTGTCGGCGCTCACGTGGAGTACGCCGAGTTCTCGTGCACGTACTGCGCCGTGAGATCGCTCGTCCACAGCGTGGCCGCGGCACCCCCGCTGCGGAGGTCGACGAGCAGGTGGACCTCGCGGCCGGAGAGGTCGACGCCGGCGGGGTCCTCGCCCGGCGCGCCGGCGCGGCACACCTGGAGGCCGTTGATGCTCACGTCGAGCGCGTCCGGCTCGAACACCGCCGACGTGGTGCCGACGGCGGCCAGCACGCGGCCCCAGTTCGGGTCCTCGCCGTGCAGGGCGCACTTGAGCAGGTTGCTGCGCCCGACCGCCCGGGCGACCTCGAGGGCGTCGTCCTCGCTGGCGGCGCCGACCACCTCCACCGCGATGTCCTTGCTCGCCCCCTCGGCGTCGGCGACCATCTGCCGGGCAAGGTCGGCGCAGACGGCGGTCACGGCGGCGGCCAGGTCCGCCTCGGACGGCGACACGCCGCTCGCACCGCTGGCGAGCAGCAGCACGGTGTCGTTGGTCGACATGCAGCCGTCGGTATCGACCCGGTCGAAGCTCGCCCGGGTCGCCGTGCGCAACACGCGGTCCAGGGTTGCGCTGTCGGCGACGGCGTCCGTGGTGACCACGGCGAGCATCGTGGCGAGCGCGGGGGCGAGCATCGCGGCGCCCTTGGCCATGCCGCCGACGACGAAGCCCTGCCCCTGGGCGAACGCGGTCTTCGCGACCGTGTCGGTGGTGCGGATCGCCTCGGCCGCGTGCGGGCCGCCGGTCGCGCTGAGCGCCGCGACCGCGTCGCCGACCCCGGAGAGCACCTCCGCCATCGGCAGCCGGACGCCGATGAGCCCGGTCGAGCAGACCGCCACCCGCGCCGCGCCGGTGCCGAGCCCTCCGGCGACCGCCTCCGCGGTGCGGTGGGTGTCGGCGAACCCGTCGGGCCCGGTGCAGGCGTTGGCCCCGCCGGAGTTGAGGACGACGGCGTCCAGCGCCCCGGCGGCAAGCACCCGCTGCGACCAGAGCACGGGTGCGGCCTTGACCCGGTTGGAGGTGAACACTCCGGCGGCGGCGGACAGCGGCCCGTCGTTGACGACGAGGGCGAGGTCGGGCAGCCCGCTCGGCTTGAGGCCGCAGGTCACGCCCGCGGCCCGGAACCCCCTGGCGGAGGTGACGGTCACGGCGCGGTCCCGTTGGCGGACAGCCCGGCGGTCTCCGGGAGGCCGAGCGCGAGGTTGGCGCACTGCAGCGCCTGCCCCGCCGCGCCCTTGCCGAGGTTGTCGAGGGCGCTGACGACGACCGCGCGGCCGGCGTCCGCGTCGACGGTGACCTGCAGCTGGCAGGAGTTGGACCCGGCGGTCGCCGCGGTGTGCGGCCACCGCCCCTCCGGCAGGACGTGGACGAACGGCTCGTCGTCGTAGGCGCCGCGCAGGGCCGCGCGCAGGTCGGCCGCGGACGCCGTCGTCCGGGCGGTGCAGGTGGCGAGGATCCCGCGCGGCATCGGCGCGAGCACGGGCGTGAAGCTCAGCGTCGCGGGCCGCCCCGCGACCCGGCCCAGCGTCTGCGCGATCTCCGGGGTGTGCTGGTGCGCGCCGACCTTGTACGCCGACAGGTCGCCCATGACCTCGCTGCCGAGCAGGGCCGCTTTCGCCGCGCGGCCGGCCCCGCTGGTGCCGCTCGCCGCCACGACCACGACGTCGTCGACCTCGACGAGCCCGGCCGCGGCGAGCGGCGCGAGCGCCAGGCCGACAGCGGTGGGGTAGCAGCCGGGGGCGGCGATACGCGGGGCGCCGGCGAGGTCGGCGCGGAAGAGCTCGGGCAGGCCGTAGGGCCAGCGCCCGGCGTACGGCGCGCCGTAGAAGCGGCCCCACGCGCCCTCGTCGCCGAGCCGGTGGTCGGCGCCGAGGTCGACGACGGGCAGGTCGTCGGGCAGCGCCGCCGCGAGCGCGGCGGACTCGCCGTGCGGCAGGGCCAGGAACACGACGTCGGCCTCGGCCAGGACCGCGGCGTCGGTCGCCGCGAAGGTACGGTCGGCCAGCGCGGGCAGCTGAGGGTGGACGTCGCCGACCGGGCTGCCGGCGCTGCTGCCCGCAGCGAGTGGCCCGACGGTCAGCTCGGGGTGCCCGAGCAGCAGGCGCAGCAGCTCACCGCCGGCGTACCCGCTGGCTCCTGCGACTGCTGCTGTCCGGCCCATGCGGTGAGCATACACCGCGATGCATGGGGTTGCAGGCTCGGCGCAGGGTGGCACGTCGACCCAGGTGGCGTCGCTGTCGCAGGGGCGACACGAGCGCCACCTGGATCACCGGCGCGGAGCCGAGGCGGAGAGGGCGCGCGTCAGGCCCAGGGCACGAGCCGCAGCGTGCCCGGCTCGGAGCGGTGCGCCGCGGCCAGCGCGACCTCGACGTCGTCGCGGGCGCGGACGAACCGCCCCGAGAGCGCGTCGAGCTCGCCGGCGGCGATGCGCAGCAGCAGGCCGGTGAACGCATCCGGCGGCGTCCAGGCCTCGGGCGGCGGGTTGACCAGGGCCGGCCGCAGGGCGAGAAACGCGCGGGGAAGCTCGAGGTCATGTCGGTCGCGACCATGCCGGGGCTCACCGCCAGCACGGTCACGCCGGTGCCCTCGAGCTCGGCCGCGACGGTGTCGACGAGCCGCGCGACACCGGCCTTGGCCGACGCGTACGCCGACGCGCCGGGGGTCGGCGCCGTCCCGAAGCCGCTGCCGAGGACGACGACCCGGCCGCGGCCGCGCGCGACCATCGCGGGCAGCGCCGCCCACAGGGCGAGGGCCGGTCCACGCAGGTCCACCTCGACGTCGCGCCACCAGGTGTCCGGGTCGGTCTCCCACAGCCGGCCGCCGGCAGCGAACAGCCCGGCGTTGGCGACGAGCAGGTCCAGCGGGCCGAGCTCGGCCTCGGCCCGCC
>JALYMN010000214.1 GCA_030773675.1 Actinomycetota bacterium | reverse complement strand
CGTTCGGGCCGGTGGCCGGCCCGCGCCTGGGCGACCTCGCGCAGGGGGAGGACTCGGCGGACGTGCGGGCGGAGCCGCGACCGGCTCGGTCCCGCGGCCGGGCGACCTTCCTCACCAACGTCGAGGCCCCGGACGAGGTGGCCCGCGAGCTGGTCCGCCTGGTCGGTCTCGTGGCGCAGGACCTGGAGGTCGAGGGGCCCGACGCGGTCCGGGTCGTCGTGGTGCTACGGACCCGGCCCTTCCACGCGCGCACGCGCGGAGTGGCCGTCCGGCCGCCGTCGAGGCAGCGGGAGCCGCTGGAGCGGGCGGCCCTGGCCCGCTCGCGGCGCTGGGAGGCGCGGGGCCGGTGCGGCTCGTCAGGGTGCGCGCAGAACTCGCTCCTCCCGGGACCTGAGCACCGGCGCGCCGCCGCCCCAGGCGGGCGGCGGCGCGGGTGTCCGTGCCTGCGGCCGTCAGCCGATGCCGTGGTCCTTGGTCAGCTGGCCGAGCAGCTCGTGGCACATGATCGCGCGCTGGCTGTCCTGCTCCTGGCAGGAGCGGATGAACTGCTGCACGTCGTCGTGGCCCTCGGCGTCCTGCAGGTACTTGGCGTAGGTCTGCGCGGCCTGCAGCGCGTGGTACTGGATGCTCACCAGGTCGTAGACGAGGTCGTCGGCGGGGGTGTGGGCGCTGCCCATGTGCTCCTCCTGGAGTCGGTCGGACGGTGGTGGACCCGCTGCGCCCTACCCGGCGGCGACAGGAGAACGCGTCAGCAGCGCGGGCGCCGCGTCGGCAGGCCGCGGCCCGGGAAGGAGCAGGCGCATGGCGCAGACAGCGACGCAGGGCCGGTACGTCGAGGCGGGCGAGTTCACCCGCGACTCCCGCTACATCGCTACCCGGATCACCCGTGACGGCCGCGAGGGCTACCCGGTGGAGCCGGGCCGGTACCGGCTGGTCGCGGCACGCGCCTGCCCGTGGGCGAACCGGGCGATCATCGTCCGGCGGCTGCTCGGCCTGGAGGACGCGATCTCCCTCGGCCTGTGCGGCCCCACCCACGACGCCCGCAGCTGGACCTTCGACCTCGACCCCGGAGGGCGCGACCCGGTGCTCGGCCTCGAGCGCCTGCAGGAGGCCTACTTCGCGCGCTTCCCCGGCTACGACCGCGGCATCACCGTCCCGGCGGTCGTCGACGTCACCACCGGTCAGGTGGTCACGAACGACTACCCGCAGATCACGCTGGACCTGTCCCTCGAGTGGCGCGAGCACCATCGCGAGGGGGCGCCCGACCTGTACCCCGAGCACCTGCGCGAACAGATCGACGACGTCAACGCCGCGGTGTTCGCCGACGTCAACAACGGTGTCTACCGGTGCGGCTTCGCCGGCAGCCAGGCGGCCTACGAGCGGGCCTACGACCGGCTGTTCAGCCGGCTCGACGCGCTCGCGGAGCGGCTGGCCGGGCAGCGCTACCTCGTCGGCGACACGATCACCGAGGCCGACGTGCGGCTGTTCACCACCCTGGCCCGCTTCGACCCCGTCTATCACGGCCACTTCAAGTGCAACCGGCACAAGCTCAGCGAGCTGCCGGTGCTGTGGGCCTACGCCCGCGACCTGTTCCAGACCCCCGGCTTCGGCGACACGACCGACTTCCTGCAGATCAAGCGGCACTACTACGAGGTGCACCGCGACATCAACCCGACCGGGATCGTGCCGAAGGGCCCAGAGCTGTCCGGCTGGCTGGCCCCGCATGGCCGCGAGGACCTCGGCGGGCGTCCCTTCGGCGACGGCACCCCTCCTCCCCCGCCGCGGCAGGAGGAGCGGGTGCCGGACGACGCCACCCCGCTGCGCCTCTGACCCTCACCCCGCCAGCCAGCGGACGACGGCGCCCCCGTCCTCGGCGAGCGCGCCGGCCGCCGCGTCGTCCAGCGGGGCGAACGGCGTCACGACGGCCCGTCCCCGGTCCAGGGTCCAGGTGGCGACGGCGCGACCGTCCACCATCGCGAACGGCCGGAAGATCCCGTTGACCGTCACGAGCCCCGTCTCGGGACCGACGACGTCGTCGCGCGACGTCCAACCGAGCAGCACGGGCTCGAACGACCCGAGCAGGCGCGGCCTAGGCAGCGGCGCCGCCGGCTCGCGGACGGCCAGGTCGACGAGCCCGCCGCCGACGTCGGCCACCTGCGGAGCCGCCAGCGCCAGCCCCCGCCGTACGTCGCGCAGCGGCAGCCCGGCCCAGCGGGCGAGGTCGCGGTCGGTCGCAGGCCCGTGC
>JALYMN010000213.1 GCA_030773675.1 Actinomycetota bacterium | reverse complement strand
TCTCCGGACGGGTGAGCGTGATAGTGACGACGGCGCCGTCGCGGTCGGCGCGGAACCCGGCCTCGAGCAGGACCGGGGGTGTGGCCGCCGACCCGGTCAGGCGCTCTTCTTGCCGCGGGTCGCGCCGCCGCGCCCGCGCAGCGTCGTCCCGGACTCGCTGAGGATGCGGTGGACGAAGCCGTAGGACCGGCCAGAGGACTCGGCGAGCACCCGAATGCTCTGCCCCTGGTCGTACTTCTTGCGCAGTTCCCCGGCAAGCTTCTCGCGCTCGGCGCCGGTGATGCGGGAGCCCTTCTTCAGCTCGGCCACGTCGATCCCTCCGGTGAGATGCGGACGTCCTCGATCTTCACCTACCGCGGCGCCGGATGCCACCCGGGGGGTCGCTAGGACAGCGGACCGTCCCAGCGGCGTGGCGGCTCGCCGTCCAGCTGCCGCAGGTACTCGTCGAGCACCCAGGTGCGCAGCGCGACGATCTCCGGCGGCGGTGGGGGTACCAGCAGGTCCCCTCGCCGGCACGTCTCGTCCACCTCCGCCATCGTCTCGCGCCACTCCTGGATGACCGCGCGCGCCTCGGGGACGACCGGGTAACGCAGGTCGACCTGGTCATCCCCGCGCTCGAGCGCGGCCAGCCGCTGCTGTGCGGGTGCGGCGATCTGCGCGGCGTAGGTCGTCATGACCCGGTCGACCATCGTGACCAGCCGCACCGGCAGGTCCCCGCCGGCCTCGCCGGTCTGCAGCCCCGACGCGATGATCTGGAACTCGCGCAGCACGTCGCGCTGCCGCTCCTGCTGCCGCACCCACAGCTTCACCGGATAACCGAGCAGCACGACTTCGCTGACCGCCGCCTCGCTGTCGCGATCGCTCGTCGGCTCGGGCTGCACGCCGGAATGCTCCCCGACCGACCCGGCACGACGCGAGGGGGGTCGGCGAAGTCAGGCCAGCGCGACCAGGTCGGCGAGCTCGTCGGACCAGGTGTCCTCGACACCGTCGGGCAGCAGCAGCACCTTCTCCGGCGTGAGCGCCTGCACGGCGCCCTGGTCGTGCGTGACGAGAACCACCGCCCCGCGGTACGACGCCAGCGCGGTCAGCACCTCGGCGCGGCTCGCCGGGTCGAGGTTGTTCGTCGGCTCGTCGAGCAGCAGCACGTTGGCGCCGCTCACGACGAGCGTCGCGAGCGCCAGGCGGGTCTTCTCGCCGCCGGACAGCGTGCCCGCCGGCTGGTGCACCACGTCGCCGCTGAAGAGGAACGACCCGAGCACCCGCCGGGCCTCCGGCTCGGGCAGGTCCGGCGCGGCGGTGCGCATGTTCTCGAGCACCGTGCGGTCGGTGTCGAGCGTGTCGTGCTCCTGCGCGTAGTAGCCGAGCCGCAGGCCGTGCCCCGGGCGCACCTCCCCGCCGTCCGCGTGCTCGGTGCCGCTGAGCAGCTTGAGCAGCGTGGTCTTGCCCGCGCCGTTGAGCCCCAGGACGACGACCCTCGACCCGCGGTCGACGGCGAGGTCGACGTCGGTGAAGATCTCCAGCGACCCGTAGGACTTCGAGAGCCCCTCGGCGGTGAGCGGCGTCTTGCCGCACGGCGCGGGCTCGGGGAAGCGCAGCTTCGCCACACGGTCCTGCTGGCGCGTCCCCTCGGCGCCGGCGAGCAGCTTCTCGGCGCGCTTGAGCATGCCCTGCGCCGCCTTGGCCTTGGTCGCCTTCGCCCGCATCTTCTCGGCCTGCGCGGTGAGCGCGCCCGCCTGCTTTTCAGCGTTGGCCCGCTCGCGCTTGCGCCTCTTCTCGTCGGTCTCGCGCTGCATGAGATAGCTCTTCCAGCCCACGTTGTACTGGTCGAGCTCGGCGCGGTTGGCGTCGAGGTGGAAGACCTTGTTCACCACCGCGTCGAGCAGCTCGACGTCGTGGCTGATGACCACCAGCCCGCCGGCGTGCTTGCGCAGGAAGTCGCGCAGCCAGGCGATCGAGTCGGCGTCGAGGTGGTTGGTGGGCTCGTCGAGCAGCAGCGTCGTCGCGCCGCTGAACAGGATCCGGGCGAGCTCGACGCGCCGGCGCTGCCCGCCGGACAGCGTGCGCAGCGGCTGCTCGAGCGCCCGGGCCGGCAGCCCCAGGTTGCTGCAGATGCGCCCGGCCTCGGCCTCCGCGCCGTAGCCGTCGAGCGCGGTGAAGCGCTCCTCGAGCCGGCCATAGCGGTCGAGGACGTCGGGGTCGTCGGGCCGCTCGGCCATCTCGACCTGCAGCTTGTCCATGCGCCGCACGATCTCGTCGAGGCCGCGCGCCGAGAGCACGCGGTCGCGGGCCAGGACGTCGAGGTCGCCGGTGCGCGGGTCCTGCGGCAGGTAGCCGACGTCACCGCTGCGCGTGATCGTGCCTGCGGCCGGCAACGTCTCGCCGGCGAGCGTCTTGGTGAGCGTGGTCTTGCCCGCGCCGTTGCGGCCCACCAGGCCGATCCGGTCGCCGGGCTGCACCCGGAAGCTGACGCCGGACAGCAGCGCCCGGGCGCCGGCGCGGAGCTCGACGTCGGTGACGGTGATCAAGAGCGGTCCTCACGTGCGACGGGGCGGGGGGCAGGCGACCGCCGGCTCACGTCGTCAAGGACACCGGACCAGCCTACGCGGCCCGCGTGGCCGGACCGGCCCGAGCGGGGCGGCCCTGCCGCGGTGTGAGGCGGTCCACTGCCGCGCCTGACCCGCGGTGGGCCAGACTGTGCCCCGACCGAACGGGATCTTGGAGGACCTCCGCGTGACCGACATCAGCTTCGACGGACGGGTGGCCGTCGTCACCGGCGCCGGCGGCGGCCTGGGCCGCACCTACGCGCTCGAGCTCGCCCGCCGCGGCGCCGCGGTCGTGGTCAACGACCTCGGCGGCAGCGTGAACGGGGTGGGTGGCGACAACGCGGCCGCGCAGAAGGTCGTGGACGAGATCATGGCGGCCGGCGGCGAGGCGGTGCCGAACGTCGACTCGGTGATGACGCCGGAGGGCGGCGAGAGCATCGTGCGCACCGCCGTCGACAGCTTCGGCAAGGTCGACGTGGTCGTCAACAACGCCGGGTTCCTGCGCGACAAGAGCTTCCTCAAGCTGACGTGGGAGGACCTCGACGCGATCCTCGACGTCCACCTCAAGGGCGCGTTCTACGTGAGCCAGCCGGCGTTCCGCGTCATGAAGGAGAACGGCTACGGCCGGTTCGTCTTCGCCGCCTCGAACGCCACCTTCGGCAACTTCGGGCAGACGAACTACTCCGCGGCGAAGATGGGCCTGGTGGGCCTGTCGAACACGCTCGCGGTCGAGGGTGCCCGCAGCGGCATCCTCTCCAACGTGATCATGCCGGTGGCGAAGACCCGGATGACGGAGGAGCTGCTCGGCGACTTCGCGGATTACCTGGCGCCCGAGCTGGTCACGCCGATGCTCACCTATCTGTGCTCCGAGGCGTGCACGACGACGCACGGCGCCTACTCCGCCGCCGGCGGGCGCTACGCCCGGGTGTTCTGGGCGCTCGCCCAGGGCTGGTACGCCGGGCAGGGCGTGCAGCCGACGGCGGAGGACGTCCAGGCGCACCTCGCCGAGATCGAGGAGCAGCAGGGCTACCTGGTGCCGCAGAGCACGACCGACGAGATCGTCGCCCTCGCGGAGCGCTTCAAGCAGTAGGACCGCGTGACTCCTCCGGTGATCCAGGGGGCGCTGGTGCTGCCCAGGCAAGCACCAGCGCCCCCTGGATCACGCGTCGGGGTCGAGCCGCTGCGCGTGAAGCGGCTCCAGCCGGGGGGCGCCGTCGCGCCGTACGGCCTGGTGCAGCCCGACCTCGGCGCGCCGGCCGTGCAGGTGCAGCGTGGCCAGGCTGTTCCGGTACCACGGGCCGGCCTCGAACCCCCACGCCAGCGGCTCGGCGGGGACCCGGGCCGCGCGCGCCAGCGCCCGGCCGAGCGCGGCGACCGGACGGCCGCGGGCGAACGCGAACAGCCGCTGCAGGGCGCGTGGGAACGCGTTGCGCATCGGCGAGCTGACGACCTGCACGAGCGCGCTCTCCAGCAGCGCGCCGGCGGGACGCAGCGGGGCGACGTAGCTGTGGTGCACGTCGCCCGACAGCACCAGCACGGTGGCGGGCGCCCGGCCGAGCCGTCCGGAGGCGACGTCGACGAGCCGGGTGGTCAGCCGGGCGAAGGAGGCGGAGAAGGCCGACCAGTGCTCCAGGTCGGTGGCCTGCCGCACGTACTCGGCGAGGCGGGCGGCCCGGGCGCCCCACGCCCCGTCGCACACCGCCTCGTTCCAGCGCTCCACGTCGTGCAGCGCGCCCTCGACCAGCAGCGGCAGGCTGGTGGCGACGAGCAGGTGGTCGCAGTCGCCCCGCAGCAGCGGCTCCACGTGCTCCCACTCCGCCGGGCTCAGCATCGAGCGCGCCCCCGGCTCCAGGACCCGGGTCGAGCGGATGTCGAGCACGACCAGCCGGATTCCGTCGATCTCGCGGTGCCAGCTCCACCGCGACGGCCGCCCGGCGGCTCGTCGTCGACCTGCTCGGCGTAGCGGCGCAGCGCCCCGTCGTCCCCGGCCTGCAGCGCGCGCAGCAGCCCCTGCCGCTCCACGTCCTCCGGCGCCAGGTTGCCCAGGTGCTGGTAGAGCCAGTAGCTCATGAACGCGCCGGCCATGCGCTCGCGCCACCACGGCAGCCGCCCGACTCGCTCCCGCCAGGCCTGCGAGATGTTCCAGTCGTCGCGGACGTCGTGGTCGTCGAGCACCATGCCCGAGGGCACCGTCGCGAGCAGCCACCGGACGTCGGCGTCGCTCCAGGCGTCCTGGTACAGCCAGGTGTACTCCTCGAAGTCCGCGACCTCGCCCACCGGCTGGCTGTCGGCCGGGCGCTTGTCGCGCTGCCGCTCGCGCAGCGCCGGTGACAGCCCCTCGTCGGCGTAGACCTGGTCGCCGAGCATGAGCAGCAGGTCGGGCAGCGGCCGCTCGCCGCGCTGGCAGGCGAGCGCCAGGCCCTGCAGCGCGTCGACGCCGATCCCGCGCGGGTGCTGGTCGGGCTCGAGCTCGTACGGCGGCGCGTGCGGGCGGTCCTTGCGGCACGACCCGAACACCAGGTCCAGGGGTGCACCGGGGGCGCGGGTGCGCAGCCGCGGGGGCGGCCGCGGATCGTCCTCGGCCGGCCACGCGAGGTCCCCGTCCAGCCGCACGTCGTACGGCGAGTCGGTGCCCGGCGCGAGCCCGTCGACGACGAGCCAGGCGTAGTGGTGCCCCTGCACCTCGAAGGTCGTGGTGCTCCGCCCGAGCACCTCGACCCGCGCCGGCGCGATGGTCTCAACCCAGACCACCGCTCGGGTGGCGTCGGCGTAGCGGAGCAGCGGCCCGAGCAGCAGGCGCGCGGCCTGCTGCCCGTCCGGCTGCCCGCTGCCGGTCAGACGTTGAAGCCCAGAGCCCGCAGCTGGTCGCGGCCGTCGTCGGTGATCTTGTCGGGGCCCCACGGCGGCATCCAGACCCAGTTGATGCGCACGTCGTCGACCAGCGGGGCGAGGGCGCTGCGGGTCTGGTCCTCGATGACGTCGGTCAGCGGGCAGGCCGCCGACGTCAACGTCATGTCGAGGGTCACGGTGTTGTCGTCGTGGACCTGCGCGCCGTACAGCAGGCCGAGGTCGACAACGTTGATGCCGAGCTCGGGGTCGACGACGTCCTTCATCGCCTCGACGACGTCGTCCTCGCCGACCGGCGACGTCGGCTGGTCCGCCGCGGTGGGCGTCTGCGTGGCCTCGCTCATGCCGTCTCCTCTGTCCTGCTGCCCGTCCGCTGCACCGCCTGCGCGGTCGCGTCCTTCCACGCCATCCACCCCAGCAGCGCGCACTTGACCCGCGCCGGGTACTTCGACACGCCCGCGAAGGCGACACCGTCCTCGAGCACGTCCTCGTCCGGCTCGACCGTGCCGCGGCTCTGCATCAGCTCGAGGAAGGCCTCGTGCGTGCGCAGCGCGTCGGCGACCGGCTTGCCGATGAGCAGCTCGGTCATCACCGACGTGGACGCCTGGCTGATCGAGCAGCCCTCGCCCTCGTAGGAGATGTCCTCCACCACGCCGTCGCCCAGCCGCACCCTCAGGGTGACCTCGTCGCCGCACGTGGGGTTGACGTGGTGCACCTCGACCGCGCCGTTCCGCAGTCCGCGGTGCCGCGGGTTGCGGTAGTGGTCCAGGATGATCTCCTGGTAGAGGCTGTCGGTCTGCACGGTCATGGTGTCCAGAACGCTCTGACCCGGTCCAGGCCTTCCACGAGCAGGTCGATCTCCGCCTCGGTGTTGTAGAGGTACGTCGAGGCCCGCGCGGTCGCTGGCACGCCGTACCGCTTGCACACCGGCGCCGCGCAGTGGTGCCCCACGCGCACCGCGATGCCGTAGGAGTCGAGCGTCTGCCCGACGTCGTGCGGGTGGACGCCGGCGACGTCGAAGCTGACCGCGCTGCCCCGCGCCTCGGTCGTGTCGGGCCCGACGACCCGCACCCCGTCGAGGCTGCGCAGACCGTCGAGCATCCGGGCGGTGAGCCGCGCCTCGTGCTCGGCGACCTTGTCCAGACCGACCGCGGACAGGTAGTCGCAGGCCGCGGCCAGCGCGACCGCCTGGCTGATCACCGGCGTGCCGGCCTCGAAGCGCTCCGGCGCGGGCGCGTAGGTGGACGCCTCCATGCGGACGACCTCGATCATCGAGCCGCCGCCGAGGAAGGGAGGCATCGCGTCGAGCAGCGCCTTGCGGCCCCACAGCACGCCGACGCCGGAGGGTCCGAGCAGCTTGTGGCCGGTGAAGACGAGGTAGTCGACGTCGAGCTCGCGGACGTCGACCGGCATGTGCGGCACCGACTGCGCGGCGTCGAGCAGCACGAGCGCCCCGACCGCCCGGGCGCGGCGGACGATCTCGTGCACCGGATTGAGCGTGCCGAGGATGTTGCTCTGGTGCACGAATGCGACGACCTTGGTGCGCTCGGTGATGACGTCGTCACGCAGGTCGAGCCGGCCCTCGTCGGTCAGCCCGAACCACTTGAGCGTCGCGCCGGTGCGCTGGCAGAGCATCTGCCACGGCACCAGGTTGGAGTGGTGCTCCATCTCGGTGACGACGACCTCGTCGCCCGGCCCGAGCGCGAACGCCGACCCCGCCTGCGCGTTGCCGAAGGAGTAGGCGACGAGGTTGTAGGCCTCGGTGCCGTTCTTGGTGAACACCACCTCGTGCGGGTCGGGCGCCCCGATGAACGCCGCGACCGTCGCCCGCGCCTGCTCGTAGGCGTCGGTCGCCTCCTGCGACAGCGTGTGCACGCCGCGGTGCACGTTGCTGTAGTGCTGCTCGACGAAGGCGCGCTCGGCGTCGAGCACCTGCACCGGCTTGTGCGAGCTCGAGGCGTTGTCGAGGTAGACGAGCGGGTGGCCGTTGACCGTGCGCGACAGCACCGGGAAGTCGCGGCGCAGCGCCTCGACGTCGTACGGCGCGGTCGCCGCGCCGGGCAGCAGCGCCGTCACGCGCCGCCCCCGCCCAGGCCCGGGACGATCCCGCTCACCGGGACGCCGGCCGGCTCGAGGTCGCCACCCGCCAAGCGCAGGTACTTGTCGTAGCCCTCGGCCTCGAGCTCGTCGGCGAGCTCCGGCCCGCCCTCCGCGACGAACCGGCCCTTGACGAACACGTGGACGAAGTCCGGCCGGATGTAGCCGAGGATCCGGGTGTAGTGCGTGATGAGCAGCACGCCGGTCTCGCCGCTCTCGCGCACCCGGTTCACGCCCGCCGAGACGGTGCGCAGCGCGTCGATGTCGAGCCCGGAATCGGTCTCGTCGAGCACCGCGACCTTCGGGCGGAGCAGCTCGAGCTGCAGGATCTCGTGGCGCTTCTTCTCGCCGCCCGAGAAGCCCTCGTTGACGCTGCGCTCGGCGAAGCCCGGGTCGACGCCCAGCCGGGCCATCGCCTCCTTCTGCTCCTTGACCCACAGCCGCAGCTTGGGGGCCTCACCGCGGATCGCGGTGGCAGCGGTGCGCAGGAAGTTCGACACCGACACGCCGGGGACCTCGACCGGGTACTGCATGGCGAGGAACAGGCCGGCCTTGGCCCGCTCGTCGACGGTCATCGCGAGCACGTCCTCGCCGTCGAGCGTGACCGTGCCCGCGGTGACCTGGTACTTGGGGTGCCCGGCAACCGCGTAGGCGAGCGTGGACTTGCCCGACCCGTTGGGTCCCATCACCGCGTGGGTCTCCCCGGAGCGGATCGTCAGGTCGACGCCGCGCAGGATCTCGGTGTCGTCGACCGCCACCCGCAACCCGCGGATCTCCAGCGTGACGGGGGTGGTGGCATCGATCGGTAGGGCGGCCATCAGGCAGGCTTCTCCAAACTCACGAGGACGTCGTCGCCCTCGGTCTTGACGGTGTAGACCGGGACGGGGCGGGTCGCGGGGAGCCCGGTCGGCTTGCCGGTGCGCAGGTCGAAGCGCGAGCCGTGCAGCCAGCACTCGACGGTGCCGTCCTCGACGTCGCCCTCCGACAGCGGGACGTCGGCGTGCGAGCACACGTCGTGCACGGCGAACACCTCGCCGCCGGAGCGGGCGAGGCACACCGGGGTGCCCTCGACGAGAACCCGCACCGCGCAGTCC
>JALYMN010000212.1 GCA_030773675.1 Actinomycetota bacterium | reverse complement strand
AACCAGCACCCGAGCATCGCGCCCTACGAGCTGCTGCCGACCGCCGACGGAGACCTGGTCCTCGCCGTGGGCAACGACAGGCAGTTCACCGCGTTGTCCGCGGTGGTGGGCGCCCGTGAGCTGGCGGACGACCCGCGGTTCGCGACGAACACCTCGCGCGTGGCGAACCGTGCGGCTCTGCTCGAAGCACTGCGTCACCGGCTCACCGCTCGGCCCGCGGCGGCGTGGGCAGCTGCGCTGACCGCGGCCGGCGTCCCCGCCGGAGTCGTGAACGACGTGGCAGGCGCCTTCGCGCTCGCGACCGAGCTGGGGCTCCAGCCGATCGTCAGCCTCCCGCGCGAGGACGGCAGCACCGTCGACCTCACCCGCAACCCCATCGGCCTGTCCGCGACGCCGCCCTCCTACCGCTCGGCGCCGCCCGATCTCGGGGCCGCCAGCAGCGGCCGCCACACCCTGTCCCCCTCGAACGAGAGCTGATGGAGATGACGACCTTCGCGCCCGAGACGTCGGTGCCGGCCGGCGCCACGCTGCTCATCGGGGGGACGTGGACCTCGTCTGTGGAGTCCTACAGCCGTTTTGACCCGTCGCGTCCCGACCGCCTCACCGGCAGCTACGCGCTGGCGACGCCGGCTCAGGTGACGTCGGCGTACGAGGCAGCCAGCGCCGCGCAGCCCGCGTGGGCGGCGACGCCGGCTCCCGCACGTGCCGAGGTGCTCCGCCGGGCGGCCGACGTGCTCGAGGCACGGGCCGGTGAGGCCGCGCGCCGCCTCACCGGCGACATGGGCAAAGCGATCCGGGACGCGCGCGCCGAGGTCCAGCGCAGCGTCGCCATCCTGCGCTACTTCAGCGGCGAGCTCCTGCAGCCCAGCGGCGAGATGTACCCAAGCGCAGACCCGGCCACGACGCTGCTCACGGTCGAGGAGCCGCTCGGCACCGTGTGCGCGATCACGCCGTGGAACTTCCCGTTCGCGATCCCGACCTGGAAGCTGGCTCCGGCCCTCGGCTTCGGCAACGCCGTGGTCTGGAAGCCGGCCGAGTCGGCCTCCGGGAGCGCGGTCCTGCTGGCCGAGGTGCTGGTGGAGGCCGGCATCCCGGATGGCGTGCTCAACGTCATCACGGGCAAGGGTCGCACGATCTCGGCCAGCCTCACCGATGACCCCCGCCTCGCGGGGCTGACGTTCACAGGGTCGAACGGCGTCGGGGTCCGCCTGCGCCAGGCGGTCGCCGACCGCAACGTCAAGGTGCAGCTCGAGCTCGGCGGCAAGAACCCGGCGATCGTCCTGGCCGACGCCGACCTCGATGACACCGCCGTGCAGATCGTGCGCGGCGCGATGCTGTCCACCGGTCAGCGGTGCACCGCCACGAGCCGCGTGTACGTCGAGCGTCCGGTCGCGTCGCAGCTGCGCGAGCTCCTGCGCCAGCAGGTGGAGAAGCTGGTCGTCGGGGATCCGTACGACGAGGCGACGGACGTGGGCCCGCTGGCCTCGTCCGAGCAGCGGGACACCGTGGCCGGCTATCTCGCGATCGCCAGGGACGAGCGCGTGGAGGTGGTCACCGGCGGCAGGATCGACGACGAGGGCGGCTGCTTCATGTCCCCGACCGTCCTCGCAGACGTCCGCCCGGAAAGCGCACTCGTGCGCGAGGAGATCTTCGGTCCGGTCCTCGTCGTCGACGAGGTGGAGGACTTCGACGCCGCGCTGGCCGCCGCCAACGACACCGAGTTCGGGCTGTCCTCCGCGGTCTTCACCCGCGACCTGGCCAAGGCCATGGCGTTCGTCCGGCGGACGCAGTCCGGCCTGGTCCACATCAACCGCGAGACCGCCGGCGTCGAGCCGCACGTGCCGTTCGGCGGTGTCAAGGGCTCCAGCTCGATGCACCGCGAGCAGGGCAAGGCGGCGCGTGCGTTCTTCACCACGACCAAGACCGTGTACCTGCGCACCACCTAGCAGGCCCGGGATGTCGGGCCCGACGTCCCTGCATCTCGGAACTGTCCGCACGCCCGGTCCGCAACCAGAGAGTGAGACATGGACAACACCAAGAAGTTCTACATTGACGGGGCCTGGGTCGACCCGGTGTCGTCCGAGACGATCGACGTCCTCAACCCGTCGACCGAGGAGCCCATCGCCACGGTCGCGCTCGGCGGGCAGGAGGACGTCGGCCGTGCGGTGGCCGCCGCCCGCCGGGCGTTCGAGTCCTTCTCGCGCACGACCGTCGACGAGCGCATCGCCTTGCTTGAGCGGATCATCGAGGTCTACCAGTCCCGCAGCGACGACATCTCTCAGGCGCTGATGGACGAGCTCGGCGCTCCGCGCGCGCTCGCCTACGAGGCGCAGACGCCGTGCGGGACCGGCCAATTCGCGGCGGCGCTCGACGCGCTGAAGAACTTCGAGTTCGAGAAGAAGGTGGGGACGACGACCGTCGTCCACGAGCCCATCGGCGTCTGCGCCTTCATCACGCCGTGGAACTGGCCGCCCCTGCTCATCGCCGCCAAGGTCGCGCCCGCGCTGGCCGCGGGCTGCACGATGGTGCTCAAGCCGTCCGAGGCCGCTCCTCTCAACGCCCTCATCTTCGCGGAGGTCATGCACGAGGCCGGCGTACCGGCGGGCGTGTTCAACCTGGTCAACGGCGACGGGCCGACCGTGGGCGTCGCGCTGTCGTCGCACCCCGACGTCGACATGGTGTCCTTCACCGGGTCGACACGGGCCGGCGTGGAGGTGGCCAAGAACGCGGCTCCGACCGTGAAGCGCGTCGCTCAGGAGCTCGGCGGCAAGTCCGCCAACATCATCCTCGACGACGCCGACCTCGAGGCGGTGATCCCTCGGGACATGACCGACGTGGTGGCCAACTCCGGCCAGTCGTGCAACGCGGGGTCTCGCTGGCTCGTCCCGGCGTCCCGCAAGCAGGAGGCCGTCGAGGTCGCCAAGGCCGCCGCCGAGCGCGTCACCGTGGGGCCTCCGGACCAGTCCGGCGTCCAGATCGGCCCGCTGATCAACCAGGCGGCGTACGACAAGGTGCAGCGGCTGATCCGGAGCGCGCTCGACCAGGGGGCGACGCTCGTCACGGGCGGGCTGGGCCGCCCGGAGGGCCTCGACAAGGGCTACTTCGTCAAGCCGACCATCCTCGCCGACGTGACGAACGACATGGAGATCGCCCGGGAGGAGATCTTCGGACCGGTCATCACGCTCATCACGTACGAGGACGAGAACGAGGCGGTGCGCATCGCGAACGACACGGTGTACGGGCTGTCGGGCTTCGTGTCCTCGAACGACGCTGACCGCGCCCGCGCAGTCGCCCGCCGTATGCGCACCGGCATGGTGCACGTGAACGGCACCGGCTTGGACTTCAACGCACCGTTCGGGGGCTACAAGCAGTCCGGCAACGGGCGGGAGTACGCCCAGTGGGGCCTGCAGGAGTTCCTCGAGGTCAAGTCGGTCTTCGGCGACAACGCCTGACCGTGGAAGGAGCCGGGCCGCCCTTCGCCGGCGACCCGGCTCGCTCCACGTCACCGTGACGATGCGGCCGAGGACGGGACGCGTGCCGAGCACTGCGGACGTCGATCTCATCATCCCGGTGAAGCCTCTCAGCCGGGCGAAGTCCCGGCTGCTCGGTGCCGCGGACGGCGGTCGATGCGGGCGGAGCGCGCACGTGCGCCTCGTGCTCGCCCTTCTCGAGGACACCGTGACGGCGGCGTTGTGCACCGACGCCGTGCGGCGAGTCGTCGTCGCGACGCCCGACACCGCCGTCGCGCAGCTGGCTCTCCGGCTGGGCGCCGACGTGGTGCAAGACGAGCCGCCGGACGGCTTGAACGCCGCTCTGCGGCAGGCCGCACGCGTGCTGCGCCGTGACGACCCTCGCTCGGTCGTCGGCGCGCTCCAGGGTGACCTGCCGGCCCTGCGTCCCGACGAGCTGTCACAAGCAATCTTCGCGGCGGAGGGCCGACGGGCGTACTGCGCCGACCGCCACGGATCCGGGACGACGTTGCTGCTGTCCGCGCAGGGCGGCGACCTGGTCCCTCGGTTCGGCCGAGCCTCGGCTGATGCCCACCGGCTGACGGGCGCTCTCGCCCTGTCGGGCTGCTGGCCGTCGCTCACCTGCGACGTCGACACCGCGGCCGACCTGCGTGCAGCCGCGGCGCTGGGCCTGGCGACGGCGACCCGGAGCGTCGTGGACGGCGTTCAGCCGTCTGCCCGCTCCGCAGCGACGTAGGTTGTCGGGAGCCGGACACCGCATCGTCAGGTGAGCGGAGGTCCTTGCCCGCCGTCCGGGGCTACGAGCCGCATGCAGCGCTCGGCTGAGGGCACCAGCGAGCCGAGACCATCACGCCGGGGCCGCGGCGCGCACGGCCGCGGCGACCGAGGAACGACGACCGGCTGCGCCGGCACATGGTTTATCCGCGAGTCGAGGCCGGCACATGGTTTATCCGCGAGTCGAGGAGCCCGGGGAGCCGGCGGGCGCGCGGTCGTCGCCGGCGAGCCCGTATGTCGTGGTGCGCCGCCGCAGCCGGCGGCCGAGGCCCTCGACGAGCGGACCGAGGTCGTCCTCGTCGAGCCGCTGCCCGTGCGCGGCTCCGGCGGCTCGGCTGATGTTTTCGTCGAGGAGCGTGCCGCCGACGTCGTTCACGCCGGCCTGGAGCAGCTGACGCACGCCGGGCAGGCCGATCTTTACCCAGGAGGCCTGCACGTTGTCGATCAGCCCAGAGTAGGCGATCCGGGCGACGGCGTGCACGAGCACCACCTCGCGCCAGGTCGGGCCGCGGCGTGCCTCGCGCTTGAGGTAGATGGGCGCCGCCATGTGCACGAACGGCAGACCCACGAACTCGGTGAACCCGCCGGTCTCGCGCTGCAGCGCGCGGGTCCGGAGCAGGTGGCGCGCCCAGTGCACCGGGCTCTCGACGGCGCCGAACATCATCGTGACGTTGGAGCGGAGACCGACGGCGTGCGCGACCCGGTGGCACTCCAGCCACTCCTCCGTGCTGATCTTGTCGGGGCAGAGCACGGCGCGGACGTCGTCGTCGAGGATCTCGGCGGCCGTGCCGGGCAGGGAGCGCAGACCGGCGTCGACCAGACGGCGCAGGTAGGCCTCGAGCGGCTCAGCGAGGCGCTTGGCCCCCTCCGTCACCTCCAGCGCCGTGAAGCCGTGCACGTGGATGTCCGGCGCGGCCTCCTTGGCCGCCCGGCAGACGTCGATGTAGTAGTCGCCGTCGAAGCTGGGGTGGATGCCGCCCTGCAGGCACACCTCGGTGCAGCCGAGGTCCCACGCCTCGCGGACGCGGGTCGCGACGTCGTCGAGCGTCAGAAGGTACGGCGTGCCCCGCAGGTTGAGCGACAGCGGGCCCTTGGAGAAGCCGCAGAACCGGCACTTGAACGTGCAGACGTTCGTGTAGTTGATGTTGCGGTTGCGGACGTACGTGACGTCGTCGCCGACGGCCAGCGCGCGCAGCCCGTCGGCGACCTCGGCGACGGCGGCGACCTCGGACCCCCGGGCGCGCAGCAGCGTGACGAGCTCGTCCTCGCCGAGGTCCTGGCCGGCCTGGACGCC
>JALYMN010000211.1 GCA_030773675.1 Actinomycetota bacterium | reverse complement strand
ACCCTGGCCCGCACGCGGGCACCTCCGGTGCGTCCAACTGCCGCGCCACGACCGGCAGCCCGTCCGAGCGGGCGCCTGGCCAGGACTGACCCGGAGGTCGAGCTCCAGCACCGGACGCACGGTGCTGTCGGCAGAGCTTCCCGCGTAGCAAGCGCGTCCTCTGGCCGTCACAGGGCGGCGCGGGCCGGCTTGACCATCGCCTTGACGGACTTCCCGTTGTGGAACTGCCCGAGCGCGGTCATCTCCCAGGTGCCGCCGAGCTGCAGGACGAGCTTGCACATGAGCACGCCGGTGGCACGGGGGGACTCGACGAGGTCGAAGCGGACCAGCTCGCTGCCGCGCTCGTCCAGCAGGCGGCAGTAGGACGACGCGACGTCGGAGAACCTCTGACCCGAGAAGCTGTTGACAGTGAACACGAGGGCGCGGACCGCAGGCGGCATGCGGGCCAGGTCGACGGTGATGACCTCGTCGTCGCCTTCGCCCTGGCCGGTGAGGTTGTCACCCGAGTGCCGGACGGCGCCGCCGCACCCCTCTTTGCTCATGAACCAGACCGTGTCGATGTCCTTGCCGTCGCTGTTGAAGGCGATGACCGAGGCGTCGAGGTCGATGCTGCGGCGTCCCGGGGCGGGGTCCCAGCCGAGCCCCATCGCCACCCGGGTCAGCGCGGGGGCTCCGGTCTTCACGAGCGACACCTTCTCGCCCTTCTTCAGCGAGACCCGGCCCTTGTCCAGGTTGACCGGTCCGCCGCCAGCCGGTGCGGCGGGAGCCGGGGGAGCGGCGGCGGGCGCGGCGGGTGCGGCGGCCACGTCGGGTGCCGCGGCCGTGGGCTCGTCGTCGACGTCGACCCCGAACTCGGTGGCGATGCCCGCGAGGCCGTCGTCGTAGCCCTGCCCGACGGCGCGCAGCTTCCACTGGTCGCCCCGCCGGTAGACCTCGGCGCAGATCAGCGCCTTCTCCGTCGTCAGCTCGGTCAGCGGGAAGGTGACCGCGTCGGCCCCGGCTCCGTCGAGGACGGTCACGACCATGGAGCCGGCCTGGCCGAACGTCACGGGTCCGGAGCCGTCGAGGCTGGCGGTGACCACGACCCTGGCGACGTCGGGCGGGACCGCGGCGGTGTCGACGACGACGGCGTCGACCCCGCGTGGGCCCTGGGCGCCGCCCAGGTAGCGCACTCCCGGCGCGGACGGAGCGTTGTAGAAGACGAGGTCCGCGTCGGAGCGGACCTTGCCGTCCTCGGCGACGAGCAGGGCGGACACGTCGACACTGCTCGCGCACGCCACCGACAGGGTCACGACCGGCGACGGCAGCGGACAGTTGGCTCCCCGCGACAGCTGCTGCACCACGCTTCCACTCCGTGCTCGAGGGACGTCTGCCGTCCGCAGTCTGCACGGTCCCGCCGGCCGGGGACCTGCGCCGTGAGCAGCGGCGACGGCTAGGGTCGCGGGGGCCGGGAGGGCTCGCCTAGTGGCCGATGGCGGCGGTCTTGAAAACCGCTGAGCGGGGGAACTCGCTCCGTGGGTTCGAATCCCACGCCCTCCGCTCTGGCCTGCGACGAGCTGGTGGGCAGTGCCGGCTGAGCACCGCGACCTCGACCTGCTGCCGGTCGTCGTCCTCGGGGGCCTCGGGGTGCTGTTCGCCGGGTCGGGACTGGTCTACGCCACCGCAGCGGTGGCTGGGCTGCTGTTCCAGGGGCGGCTGCCGGACCTCGCGCCGTCGGACGCGTCGTCCGTCGTCGTCAACCTGCCCCGGCACCTCGCGGAGCCGCGCGACGCGTTCCCGCTCGGCGCCCGTGAGGCCGTCCCCGGACCGGTCGGCTTCTACCTGGCACTGGCCTTGGTGCTCGGGCTGCTGCTCATGCTGGCCCTCGGCGGGCTGCGCCTGGTGGCGCAGCTGCAGGTCGCCGGCCGGGCCGCGCGCATGCGCAGCCCGTGGCCGCGGCGGAGCGGCGTGTACGGGATGAGCGCTGACTCGCAGGCCTTTGCGACCAAGCACGACATCGCCGACCTGGTCGTGAAGGCACCGGAGCCCGGCCGGGTCGTCCTAGGCCGCGCGCACGGCCGGCTGATCGCCACCGAGCGGGAGCACTCGGTCCTGGTCGTCGGCGCCACCCGCTCGGGCAAGACGACCGGGTACGCGATCCCCGCCCTGCTGGACTGGGCCGGACCGGCCGTCGTCCTGTCGGCCAAGACCGACCTGCTGCACGCCACCCTGTCCGCCCGGGCCGACCGCGGCGACACGCTGATCTACGACCCCACCAAGGTCTCCGGGCTCCCCGGGCACGGCTGGTCCCCGCTGGCCCGGTCGACGGAGTGGCGCGGCGCCGTCCGGGCCGCGAACGCCATGAGCAAGGTGTCTGGGACGACGGCCGGGCTCGGCGGGACGTCCAACCACTGGGAGCGGGTGGCCGCGCAGCTGCTCGCGCCCCTACTGCTGGCCGCGGCGACCGGCGGGCTCGACATGGGCGACGTCGTGCGCTGGGTGATGACCAAGGAGCTTGAGGAACCCAAGGCGCTGCTGTTGCTCCTTGGCGACGGGGGCGAGGTAGCCCTGACCTCGCTGCAGTCCTACCTCGACCTCGAGCCACGGGCACAGGACTCCTCCTCCACCGCCCGCACCGTGCTGGACGCCTACGAGGACCCGGACGTCGTCGACGCCTGCCGCGCGTGGGACATCACGCCCGAGCGGCTCCTGGACGGCGGCCACCACACCATCTACCTGGTCGCCAACTCGTCCGACCAGACCCGTCTGGCGCCGGTGTTCCTGGCCCTGCTCGACGAGCTGTTGCGCTCGGCCTTCCTGCTCGCCGCCGAGCGGCGAGCCCGCACCGGCAACCCGCTCGGACGGCCTGACGGGAAGACCGCGCCGCGCCTGATGCTGCTGCTCGACGAGGCGGCGAACATCGCGCCCATCCCCGATCTCGCGACGCTCGCGTCGACCGCCGGCGGCGAGGGCGTGCAGCTGGTGACGATCTACCAGGACCTGTCTCAGCTCCGGCACCGCTACGGCAGCCAATGGGGCTCGATCGCCAGCAACCACGTCGCCAAGGTCGTACTGCCCGGCGTCACCGACCCGGAACTCTCTCGTACTTCACTTCGACCGTGGGGGACGAGGAGGTGCTCAGCCGCTCTACCTCGACGTCCGCGGACGGGCGGAGGTCGATCTCGCAGAGCCTGCAGCGGCGACCCGTGCTGAGCCAGCGCGAACTCCGCGAACTGCCCCGCGGACAGGGCGTCTGCCTATACGGTGCCCGGGCGCCTGTCTGGTTCGCAGTGCGGCCATCTGTCCGCATCGGGAATGGAGCCCAGCATGTTGCGGACCGAGGACTCCGCGGCCTTCTTGAGCGACGGATGGCGCGGTGACTGGCTCAGGCACCGAACGCTGTTCGGAGTGATCACGCTTTCCCAGACACCAATCGCATTCCAGCACGCCCCCCCGCTCACCGGTTTTGTCGACGGCGTCTCCAGCGTCGCAAGCGGGGCGCGCCGCTGTCCGAGGTTTGCGACGTCGGCAGCAAGCGTCGAGTCGTCTGTCCTGCCCTAACAGGTCTCCTCTCGCGCGTTTCTGGTCGTCGGCGCTACGTGGGAAGCGTTAGCGAGCAGTGCCTTGACCATCTCGAGTGCCAAGGACGCCGACTGACTGTCAGCGAACTGCACCGCCTCCTCCAGTGCAGACAAGCGCCAACTGTCATCTTGAATCTGTGGGAGACGAGCTTGGTGGCCGGGGCGCGCCTTGAGGTCGGTTCCGGGCCGAGGCGGGCCAAAGCAGGGATCCGAAGCTACCGAGCAACTAACCCGACCTGAAGGCTCCGACGAGGTAGGCTATCTCGACGGTCGATGATGTTCGAGCACGCCACCTGCCTCTGCGGCGCCGCGTCGATTCGCTGCACAAGACCGTGCAGTGCGCGAACTCCTTCTCGGCGTGCGTGACGACGCGTGGTGGGCGGTCGTCCGGTGCGTCGGCTACATCGACCACGGGGATGTGCGTCCACGTGACCTCCTCGTTGCAGCTCCCGGGAACACCCGTCAGCGAGGATGAGCTCCGCGCGCTGGGGTTCCGCCCGCTCGACCTCCGCTTTGCCAGTGAGCCCGTCGCGCTCACGGGCGGCGCGGGCTGCTCGTGGACGACCAAGGGCGACGTGCCGGACTCAGCGGGCCTGTACGCCTTCACCGTGTCCGACGGCGTCAACCTGCGCGTCACCTACGTTGGCCTGACGACCCATCTGTGGATGGTGACGAAGGGGAGGCTGCCGCGCTCCGGCGGTGCTCGGGGCGGGCAGCGCTACGGCCGTCCCAAGCACGCTGGTGGCACCCGGCAGCGCGTCAACATCCTCATCGCCGCCGAACGTGCTGCAGGTCGCGACGTCCGGCACTGGGTCCGACCGATGCCCGAAGCGGACCTGGCTGCGGAGGAGGAGGCCCTCATCACGCGGTGGCGCCTGCGACGAACCGGCTGGAACCGGGGGTAGAGAAGCGGCCCCGGTGACGGTTCGCGCTGGTCTGGCGCTCGCGAGCCCTCGGGGAAGTCCACCCGCGGACCAAGCGCCGCCCGCACGATCAAGGTGCCAGCGCGCTCGCGATCGTCGAACTTGGCCGTACCGAGCAGGGGCACCACCCGAGGCTCGTCAGCGTCCTCGCGAGCCGTTCGGTCCTCGGCCGCCCGAGCGGGCCGCGCCGGTGTCACTCCTTCTCGAAGCCGTGGCTGGAGAACTTCAGGGTGGTGGCGTTCTCGCTCACCGTCCGCACCCTGCCCGAGTCGAACCCTTGGGGGTTGGTAGCCGTGATCTCGACGCGAACCTCCAACCGGGTGGAGGGGTCGGCGGACAGGTGCTGTAGCACCTCAGCGGCCACCTTGTTGAAGTCGCGCGCGTATCGCTCCGGGTCGAGCTCCACGGCGCCGAAGAAGCGGGTGGCTGCGGGCGCCGTTGCGGGTGAACCGGTGGCGCTCGTCGCGGCGGTGGTGGCAGTCGAGCTGGTGGTCGTCGTGGTCGTGTCGGTAGTCGTTCCGCCGGCTGGCTTGGCCGCCGCCATCTGGGCGGCGGCCTTGCGTGGCTCGACAACGAGGACGCTGTCGGTGATGGTGCCGATCGAGCCCTTGGGGTAGGTGGCGAGCCCGCGGTACGTCTGGGTCGCCTCGTCGTAGCCGTCGGCGAGGGCGAACCCATCGAGCTCCCACATCATCTCGTCCAGGGCCGAGCGGAGCGCCTGCTCGAGGACTGTGCGATCGCGCAGCCGGGACAGGTAGGGGTAGCGGCAGTAGTAGCCCCAAAGCTCGCCCGCGCTGATGTGCCCGGCGGCCCACGCGGCCCGCAGCGGGCCGTCGAGGTCCATCCGGACGTTGCGCATCCCGTAGGTCGTGGCCAGCAGCCCGCCCTGGCGGAGCTTGGCGGTGACCCGGTCCGCCAGCCGCTCCTGCGCGCCCTCCGCCTTTTGCACAGTGAGGGCGACGGGCCTGGCCGGGTCGGGCTGCTCCGGCACGACCGCCCAGATGTACGTGGCGAGGATGCGCAGCCGCACGGTGTCGTCGGCCTGGTCGCGGCGCCGGGCGGCCTGAGCCTTCTGCTGCGCGGTGAGGTTTAGGTCGTCCGCGCGCTCGGCGACGTCCCGCCAGGCGAGGTAGTCGGCGGTGGCCGCGGCGAGCTCCTCCCATCGCTGCCGGTCCGGGGCAAGGAAAACCAACGCGTTGCGGTTCGTGCGCTGCGAGGACCCGCGGGTGTCCAGGCACTGCTGGGCGAAGCGCAACGCGGCTGACTCATCCTGGCCGCGCCCGTGCAGGTGCTGAGGGTGCAGGACGACGAGCTTGGCCTCCTCGGTGTCGGGGACGGCCCCGGTGTCCTCCGGGCAGACCTGCAGGGTCGCGAAGTCACCACGGGCGGAGCGCTCCACCGACAGGCGACGCACGACCTCCGCCCAGACCTCCTCCGGGTGCTCCCGCAGGCGCTCGGCGAAGTCCTGGGCGGTCCGGTTGACGGTGACCGCCGTGTCGTACCAGTAGCGGGCGCCGTCGACGTTGAGGTAGGTCGCGCGCTGCCCGAGTACCTCGAGCGCGGAGCCGAAGTTGCCGACGGTGTCGCCGGGGATGCCCACGCCGAGCCAGACGTTCTGCCGCTCGATGCCCTTCGACGCGGTCTGCAGCGTCGCGGCCGAGCCGAGGAAGATCGTGCGTGCGATGCGACGGGTCAGCGCCCGCTTGCCGAAGGTCTCCCGCTCCGCGTCGATGCGGACCGGGGTGGAGCCCTCACCGTCGATGTCGGTGTCGACGATCGGCTTCCAGGCGTCCTGCAGGTACTGCGTCAGCTCGCCCGCGACGCCGGGCAGCTCCAGCGGCACCGACCCAGGCATGATGAGCGGGCCGGCGTCGCCGGACGCCCACAGGGCGTGGATGACCGCGCTCATGAGGCGCAGCACGCCGCGGGTGCGCTGGAAGCGCTCCAGCGTCGACCAGTCCTCGTACAGCCGGTCGAACAGCTCCGGGTGGACCGGGTAGGCGGCCCTGATTCGGTCCTCGTAGGCGACCTCGCTGCACTGCCGAGGGAACTGCCCGCGGTGCTCGGCGTAGAACTGCACGAACTGCCGGGCCACGGCGGCGACGTCGCGCTTGGCGTCGGCGTCGGGTTCCACGAACAGCCGCCGCCGGACGATTTCGAACGACTCAGTGGCGGACGCCGGCCGCCACTGGTCCGCGACCCGGCGTACGACGTTCTGCAGCCGCTCCAGCGCCAGGCGGCCGTTGGCGCCGCCGACCTCCAGGTCGGTGCTGCTCGCTACGGCGTCACTCGACTCGCTCGACGCGGGAATGGAGATCACGACAAGGCAGCCCGGAATAGTCTTCGCTACCTCCGTCAGGGTCTGCGCGAAGGTGAACTGCGTGTCGAAGTCGCCGCCGGCGACGTCCTTGGCGTCCCGGCCGAAGAGCTGGCGGGCGTAGGCGACCCACTCGTCGATGAGGACCAGGCACGGCGCGTGCGCCGACAGCAGGTCCGCCAGCGCCTGCCCCGGATTGGTCTTCGTGCGGTCGGCCTCGGCGACCACGTCGTAGGCGCCGCAGCCGTCGAGCTGCCAGGCGAGCTCGCCCCACAGCGTGTTGACCTGCGTCCCGTCCGGCTTGATCGTCGCCGACCCGGCGCTCAGGTGCGTCCCGACCAGCGCGACCCGCTTCACCGCGCCCAGCGCGCAAGGGTCGGCCGCGCCAATGGCCTCCTGCACCTCCTGGGGGTATGCCGTCACGGGCGTCCCGGACGCCAGATGGTAGAGCGCGAGCATCGAGTGGGTCTTGCCGCCGCCGAAGTTGGTCTGCAAGTTTACGACCGGGCTGGCGTTCAGGTCACCAGACAACCGCCGCGCGGCACGGCCGATCAGGTCGCGCAGCCCTTCGGTGAGGTACGTGCGCTGGAAGAACAGGACCGGGTCGATGTACTCCTCGCCGCTCTCACCGAGCGCGACCTTGTGCAGGTCCGCGGCGAACTCCGCGGCGTTGAAGTCGCCGCTGGCGACGTCCTTGTGCGGGGTGACGACGTCACGCCAGGGCTTGAGTCCGGCGCCAGGGACGCTGGCGATGGTGGCGGCCTTCACCACCTTGCGCGTCTCGGCCTCGTACGCCGCCCGCTGGTGGTCCAGCCGCAGTCGGCGGACCTCGTCGGCCTGCTCCGGCGCGTCAACTGCCGTCAGCAGCCGCTCCATCGAGTCCAGCGCCCGGTAGGTGTCGTCGCTGTTGAAAGCCGCGTTGTGCGCCCACCGGTTTCGGACGTCGCGCAGCTCGCTGCACATCGCCTGCTCGGGGCGCGACAACCGGTCCTTGAAGACCCGCCACTCCTCGGTCAGCACCCGCAGGAGCACCGCCGGGTCGCGCCTGTCGAAGGTCTTGGTGGTGCCGTGTCTGGCGTTCTCCCGTGCCGCCAGCAGGGCGAGCCAGTCAGCGCCGCTGCCGGCTGCTGCGGCCATCAGCGGGTCGACGAACGGCTCCAGGCCGTCGGCGAGCAGCTCGAACCCACGGCCGACGCGGTCACGATTGCTGATCGCCACTCAGGCTCCCTCGTCGTCGCCGGACAGGTCGAACGCGCCCTGCGTCACGACACCGCTGCTGACGCAGCTGCGCGCGCTCCCCAGGTCCGACCAGGACGTGCCGAGCCCGTTGAACAGCGCGGCGCTGGACGTCCAGCCCTTCTTCTCGCACACGCTGTACAGCAGGTAGGCCAACTCCTTCGTCGTGTCGAGGTCGACCCGCTGCCCCGCCAGCGCCATGAGCCTGGCTGCCTCGTCTACACCCTCACGGTCGAGGACCCTCGCCAGGCGGACAACTACCTCCCACTCGCTGACCCTGTCGTCGGACAGCGGATCCCAACCCTCGGACAGCTCGTCCAGTCCGATCAGGCGGGCCTTGCCGGCACGGGCCCAGAAGACCCCTCCCCGGCACAGACCGTCCACGCTGGTGGCGACGGCCTTGGACAGAGACTCCGCGACGCCGTAGGGCCGCTCGTCCCAGCCAAACTGGCTGAACCACTTGACGCAGAAACGAGTGTCCGCGGAGAAGTCTCCCTCCTGCTCCGACAGCACCTCGTCCAGCGCGTGGTTGAAGAGCGCCAGCGCCGTGCGGACAGTCATCGCCGAGCCGTCGGCCTCCAGCACGCTGCGGTAGCGGGTGAACACAGCCATGCCCGGGCCGATGGCGGCCTGCGCGAGGTCGACGGGCGCCAATGAGCCCTGCTGCATCTCGCGTAGCGCCTGCGGCAGCTCGTCCTTTAGCGCCTGAAGAAATCCACGCCGCGTCGTCGCTCCCGCCGTGGCCTCTCTGGGTCGACAGGCGACAACAATCGACGAAGCCAAGGCGTTACTCCCTGTCCCTCGAATGCGGCCGGCTCCCTCGGTTCGGACGGGCCATGTCGCTCGAATGCTCATCCCCTCACCCGTCAAGGCTTCCAGGATCGTTTCCCAACCGGTAGAGGCAGCGCCCTCATCAGTCGTCTCCGCCTGTTTGAAGGCGTAGTAGACAACAACAGGCGCGCTCACATTGGCCGCAGTGCATACGGACCTGAAGACAGAGCGGAAGCCGTCCTCGAAGTACGACGCAGCCCTTGGCCTTTCCACCGAGTCGCATCGAGTCCGCAACCATCTCGTCGGCCTTCGGCGTCGCTACGGTTCCGAGTAGTGCCGGGTAGTCGGTCATCAAACCGGTTCTGAGCCACGGGTAAAAGAAGTCGGCCAAATCGGCGTAGGGGACGTTGTCGTAGTACGGCGGATCGGTGCAGACGACCGCGTTTGCGATATCAACCGTGCGTGCATCCGCTTGCTCTACACGAGCATCTCCGCTGGCGGGGAGTGCAGCGAGTGCCTTCACCACCTTGTCGAGATTCGTCGTCCACGAACCTCCGCTGTTACTCCAAGGGTTCGGCTCAGCGAAATCCCAAGTTATCGGCAGTGCTTGTCGAGCGAAGGTTTCTCGCAGAGCCTCCCGGTCGTTCATCCAGCTGGCCGCCGAGGACCAGAGGTTCAAGCCCTTGTCCAAAGCGAACGCGAGGTACGTCACCACGGCGCCTGCGTACTGGACAGCATCACGGTCCAGGCCATGCGACGCGGCATCACGCTCGACCGCACCGCGCACTTCATCGAGAAGCTCAAGCAAGGTCATGACGAGCGTCAACTGTCGGGGAGGGAAGAGCGCATCTACAGTCTCGAGGCCGTAACGCGGGGCTCCCATGTACTGCGGGTGCTTCGACAGCTCAAGGTGCGGGGGATCCGGGGGCGGCGGGACGGCAGCCGCTGCTAGTTGTGATGAATCAGGAGCCGTGTAGTGACGGCGGCGCTGACCCTCGGCGACGACCGCCATGAGTTGCTGACTCATCCGTCCGGCGCGACCCTCCGTGCGGATGTGGGTCAACGGCACTGGCGCTGAGCAAACGAGGCACGTAGCGCCTGTTCGGCCCACCGTCCCGTCCACGGGATGGGCCGCTCTTGTCGGTGACGACCTCAAAGTCAACGCCGTCGCCACGGGGGACAGGACGAAGCCAGGCAGGGCGCTCCTTCTTCTTGCTCAGCCAGAATGAGCGCGCCAGCGGCATCGTCGCCCCACAAGCAGGATTTGGACACGTCACGGTGCGGGCCCAGAGCCAGGCGATGACCGTGGCGCGGCCGCCGTCATGGAGCTTCGCCTTCGGATACAGGTGGCCGATGCGCTTCTCGGCCTCGTCGCGCATCCACGCGCCGTACCGCCGTACGTCCTCGGCAAGGCCCGTGGCGCGAGGCCAGGCACCAATGCGGGACTCGGAGGCACCCGGGTAGACGGGTGGCTGACCCGCCCAGCGGGGTGGAATCTCGATGAGGGCCTTGTTGATGAGGACCGCGACAGGGTTGAGGTCACTGGCGTGTGCCTCGAGCCCAAGCCGCTGAGCTTCCAGCGGGATCGACCCGCCGCCGGCGAACGGGTCGAGAATCGTGGGCGGGTTGCCTTCGAAGCACTTGGTGATTTCAGCATGCGCCTCGCGGAGCAGCCGCTCGTCGCCCGCGTTCTCCCACACGACGAGGCGCTCGATCAGGTCGAAGAGCCGCTTGCGCTCCACGGCCTGGTCCTCCTCGGTTGGAAACCGGTCAGGGTGCGCCGAGGGGTCGTCGACGAGTTGGGCAAACAACACCGCGCGGCAGGCGGCGAGCGGCCGTCTCGCCCACCACAGGTGGAGCGTGGACGGGTGTCCGTGGCGGATCGACTTCTCGCGCGCAGATTCGCGGTCGATTGCCTCGAGTAGCAGGGCCACCTCGATGAGCTTGCGCTTGTACGTCACGTGCCCGCCGTTCAGTTCGTTTGGGTGTTGGGGAGGTGGCGGCCGAGGTACCCGACGTACACCTTTCCGCTGCTCCCGGTGTCGTCGTAGTAGTGCATTCGCGGCGAAACCGTGCGGTGGGCTGCGAGCTTAAAGTGCGCCCACATGTACACGTAGCCGCTTGGGTCGACCGACTCCGGCACGGGCAGGAGTCGGGCGTTGGCGAACCGGCCGTTGGCCTTCACCTGCTCGCTCTCGTCGCAGGCGTGCCGCTCGGCTGACCAGCCGTGGTAGCCGCCGGGTGTTTCGCGGCAGTAGTCGTGCGCTGTGCCGGTGAAGGCGGCGTCGGACTTCAGCCGCGCGAAGTCGTCGAGCGCGAGCAGCGCCTGCCACGCCTTGCGCGCCGACCGCCCCAGGGTGTCGGTGACGTCCAGGTCGAGCGCGGCCTGTTCGTCTCCGGTGAAGACGACGTGCCGAAGCTCCCCGAGGCGTTCGAGTAGCTCGGAGACGGACTCCGGCAGCGTGGTGCGCTGCTCACTGGGGACGTCGGTCCACGCGGCCTCGCCGGCGCCGCCCTGCATGAGCTGCGTGCGGAGGTAGCGGACCTGGTCCGCGGCGGCCTGTGCCTCGTCCGTCGCGGCGGTGGCGTCGAGCAGCGCGTCGTCGCGCTCGGACTGAAGCGCCTGCAGCTGCTCGTCCTGCCGCAGCAGGTCGAGCTCGAGCTCGTCTACTTGCTGCCGCAGCCGTTCGGCTTGCGCGGAGGCGGCGGCGGCCGCGTCGCGGAGGGCGGTCCGTAGGGTCTCGGCGTCGCCAGGCGCTGCGGTTGCGGAGCTGGTTCCGACCGGCGTCGACAGGCTGAGATCGGGCTCGTCGGCATGCCACCGGGCGACCCGCCTGAGCACTCGGGTCACGTCGGGCGGCACGGGTCGGTCGACGACCTGCTGCCGCGCCGTCCCGGAGAGCACACGGCGCAGGTAGCCGTCCGGGCGCTCGGTCATGGTGCGCGGTGTCAGGAAGCGGTGCCGCGCGGCGTCGGCCGCGTCGTGAGGCCGCACGTCGCGGAGGTAGGTCCGCAGGTACCCGACGTCGGGGCCGTGCGAGCCGAGGGCGGCGCGGGCGAGCTGCGTCGCCTCGGGGTCGAGGACGAAGGTCGCGGCGAGGCCAACGGTGTCGCGCACCAGCCGGGCGATGTAGGCGCACCACGTCTCCGTTGGGAAGTCCGCCGGAGTCCCTGCCACGAACAGCAGACCCCTGCGGCTGGGGTCGAGCACGGCCTGGACGACCTGGTCGACGTCGTCGGCGCCGACGTAGGCCGGACCGCCGGTCACAGACGTGCGTCCGTCCCGAGCGGGAAGCACGTCGAGCAGCTGCCGCATGAGTCGCGGAGGCGCCGCTGCCAATGCCCGATCGCTGTCGGGGCCGAGGGGGCTCACCACCTCGGTCAGCAACCAGGGCTCGGCATGAGCGGCGCGGTGGGCGGTCAGCCGTACGTTCCAGCTGCCAAGAGGCGTCTGCTCGGTGCACCGGATGGCGTTGGTGCGGCTTCCGTCGCGCTCATGGTGCTCGGTCGCCTCAATCGTGAACGTGCTGGTCCTGCGGGTGCCGGCCAGCCCGCCGTCCCACGGGACGTCCTTGGATACCAGCCACGAGCGCAGCTGCTCGTCGAGGTGCTCAAACAGTTCGTCCCGGCCGGCGGGGAAGCTCAACAGCGAGCGGTAGGTGACCGCGCTGGTCCCCGAGGTGGTCACGACGGGGCTCCTCCGCGCTCCCACGTCGCTGCCCAGTCCCCACGGACGTCGGTGGTGGCGAAGTCGCCGAACTCGAAGTCCTTGAAGGGCTGCTGCACGTAGCGGAGCTCGTCGAACTCGGAGCCGTCCGGTGAGACGCGGACGAGGACGAGGCGGTAGCGATCGGAGTTCTTGCCGAACAGCACCTCGTTGCGGGTGACTGTGAAGTCCTCAGCCCCGGCGATGCGGCCCTTGACCTCGATGAAGATCAGGTGGCCGTCAGCGCTGAGCGAGCGGACGTCGAAGCCGGGGTTGTTGTGCGGCATCACCTCGGGCTGGCGGCCGAGGGCGCGTTCGGCCGCGACGACAGCGGCGACAGCGCGGCGGTCGACTTCCCCGGTCTCGCGGGCCCGCTGAGGGTCGGCTGGGACGCCGCGAAGCCGGTCGAGCGCGCCCTGAGGGACGACGAGTGCTCCGCCCGCGATGACTGGGGGCGTGGCACGCAGGGTGGCCTCGGCATCGAGGGTGGCGAGCCGCTGGGTGAGGCGGCGCTCGAGGTCGCGCGCGCGGCGTTCCATCACTTCGGGCTTCTGCCGGAGCTCGCGCCCGCTCTGCTCCTGGTCGCGCAGCTCTGCGGCGCGGATGTCGGCGTGGTTGATCTCCTGAGTGAGGCGCTGCTTGACCTGCGTGCGAGTCCGGTCGGCGGCGGCGGTGATGCGCTGGCGGACCTCGGCGAGGTAGTCGGCGGTGCCGTGCTCGACGGCCCAGCTGACAGCGAAGGGCTCCAGACCCTGGGCGAGCCAGCTCTCCCGCGTCAGCGGAACGAGAAGCTCAGACTCCTCCGCTGTCGGGGCGGCGTAGTCGAGGTAGGGGGCGGGGCCGGCCTGGCGTGCCGAGCCGTCCCGGGACAGCTCGACGTAGTCGAAGCGCTTCGCCACCGTGCGCGGCGGGATGCTGCTGTTGGTGACGGATTGGGTCACGGCGACGAGCAGCCGCGGCTCGACGCCGGCGTCGTTTCGGTCGATCAAGATGGCGCCGCTCTTGAGCGTGGTGCTCCACCGCTCCACGGCGACGTCGACGACCGCGTCCAGCAGCGGGTGGCCGGGGGCCAGCAGGTCGGCGCGGGGCGCGCCGTCGACGCGCGTGAGCTGCCGGTCGAAGCAGACCCGCTCGTAGCGGCGCAGCACCGGCGCGCCGGTGCCGATCTGCCGGTCGCGGCTGACGACGTCGCCGGGGACGTGCGTGATCTCGTACCGGCCTTGTTCGCGGCGGCTCATCCGGCCGCCGAGACGGGTGAACGCCTCGGTGAACAGCGCCTGGACATAGTGCGGCTGCAGCCGGCGGGCCCTGGCCTCGTCCATCCGCCGGCGCAGCCCGTCGACGTCGGCGTCGGCGAGCGAGTCCTGGTGCAGCGCCCGCTCCCGGACGAGCTTGCCCAGCCCGGCGCTGACCTCGGCGTCGATGACCTGGTCGAGCCGAGCACGGACGTCGGGCTGGTCGCCGTAGCGGATCGCCTCGATGAGCAGCTCCCGCAGCGGCCGGTCCTCGAACGCCTCACCGAGGACGTCGAAGATTTTGCCGTTGTAGGCGCGGCGCTGCTCCTCGACCTTGTCCAGCAGCCGCTGGAAGACCTGCCCTTCGCGGGTGTCTTTCGCGACGAGGTTCCACAGCCGGCACACCTCGGTCTGGCCGATGCGGTGGATGCGCCCGAACCGCTGCTCGATCCGGTTGGGGTTCCAGGGCAAGTCGTAGTTGACCATCAGGTGCGCGCGCTGCAGGTTCAGCCCCTCCCCGGCGGCGTCGGTGGCGACGAGCACCACGACGTCCTTGTCCTGGGTGAACAGCTCCTGCGCGGCGCGGCGCTGCTCGCGCCCGACCCCGCCGTGGATGGACACAACGGCCTCGTCCTTGCCGAGCAGGCCGCGGACCTGCGTGACGAGGTACTCGAGGGTGTCGCGGTGCTCGGTGAAGATGATGATCTTGCGGCGGTGGCCGTGACCGTCGTACATGGCCTGCTCGTCGAGCAGCAGGCTGCGCAGCTCGGTCCACTTGCGGTCGGTGCCGCTGTGCCGCACCCGGGTGGCGAGCTCGACGAGGTCGGCGAGAACGGCGATCTCCTTGTCCAGCTCGGCGAGGGTTTGCGCGGCCGTGGCGGCGTCGACGACCTGCTCCTCGGCCTCCTCCCGCTCGCTCCCGGTCATGTCCTCCAGGTCGTCCTCCGTGAGCGCCGGCGGACGCCCGAGCAGCTGCGCGAGCCGCTGCTCCAGCGGCGAGCCGCTAGTGGGCTGCAGCAGCAGCTGGCGGTTGCCCTCCAGCCGCCGCTTGCGGCGCTCCAGGCTGCGCAGGATGGCCTCGGGGCTGCTGGCCAGGCGGCGCTGCAGGACCGTGAGCGCGAACCCGACGGTGTTGCCGCGGCGGCCCTCGCCGGCGGCCTTGAGCTGCTCGGCACGGTTCATCTGCTCGCGGACGTAGTCGGTGACCGCGTCGTACAGGTCCTGCTCGCCTGGGGACAGCTCGTAGGCGAGGGTGTCGGCGCGGCGCTCTGGGAACAGCGGCTTGCCCTCGAAGGTGAGCAGGTCCTCCTTGATCATCCGCCGCATGAGGCCCTGCGTGTCGACGGCGTGGACGCCGTCGCGGAACTTGCCCTCAAACCGGTCGGCGTCGAGCAGCGCCATGAACAGCTGGAAGTCGGCCTCGTTGCCGGCGTGCGGCGTCGCGGACATCAGCAGCAGGTGCCGGGCGACCTGACCGAGCAGCTTGCCCAGGTCGTAGCGGCGGGTCGTCTTCACCTCGGAGCCGTAGAAGTGCGCGGACATGCGGTGGGCCTCGTCGACGACGACGAGGTCGAAGTCGGCCTGCGCGAGCTGCTGCTGCAGCTCCTCGTTGCGCGACAGCTGGTCCATCCGCGCGATGAGCAGCGGGAAGGCGTCGAAGACCGACCGGTCCAGGGTGTCCTGCATCAAGCTGCGGGTGAGCAGCGTGAACCGCAGGCCGAACTTGTCCAGCAGCTCCTCCTGCCACTGCTCGACCAGGCTCCCCGGCGCCACCACCAGGCAGCGGGCGAGATCGCCACCAGGCTGAGCTCCTTGATGTAGAGCCCGGCCATGATCGTCTTCCCGGCGCCCGGGTCGTCAGCCAGCAGGAAGCGCAGTGGCGTGCGGGGCAGCAGCTCGCCGTACACCGCCTTGATCTGGTGCGGCAGCGGCTCGACCGCGCTGCTCTGCACCGCCAGCATCTGGTCGTAGCGACCGGCCATCCGGATTCGCAGCGCCTCCGCGGCCACCCGGAACAGCTCGGGTTCGGCGTCGAAGGAGTACGCCGACGACGGGCCCTCGACGGTGAGGCTCGCTTCGTGGTCGCGGTACAGCACTGCCTCGCCGACGCCGCCGTCGCCGCGATACACAAGCGTGAGGGCGTTGGTGCCGTGCCAGGTCACGCCGACCACCGTGACCGGGGCGGCAAGCACACCCCGGACTCGCGCTCCAGGCGTCAGGTCCTCCAACCGAGGGGCGGGTACGGGCGGGTCAGCGGTGTTCATCGCGGGTGACGCTATAACCCGGAGCCGACAGTCACGGGGCTTCCAGGCAGCGGACGCGGCGCGCTCCCCCCAGGCTCACCGGAGCGGGGGTCAACCTTCGCGTCGTGCTCCTGCCGTCTGCGGCGGCTCCTCCGTCGATGCGCTCACAACTCGCTCACACCCGCTCCAGCAGCCACCGGGACGGGGCAGCCTGGGTTGGACTGCCGCCTCCGGGTCCCCGCACGCCACGGGGCCCGACGGGAGAGGTGACACTCAGCCGGACGCGCGGAGTACTGGCTTGAAAACCGCTACAGGTTCACGCCTGTCGTGGGTTCGAATCCCACGCCCTCCGCCCTTACCTGCAGGTTCGTCCTGTGGGCGTTCCGCGCCGCAAGATCGAGATGGGCCGGATTGCGGGCCGCGTGCCATTCGCGTGCCATAGCGGTTGGATCATGGCGCACGCCGGTGCACGTTCGTGGATGTCGCGGGGCCCGGTCGGTGCGGTTGTCGGAGGCTCGTGAGACAAAATGGAGGGACAGCCGGAGACAGGAGGTGGAGCAGCGTGACCGCTCTCCTCGGCGACGCATCGTCAACGCTCGACCGGTTCTCCTCGGCGCTCTCGACCTGCTGCTGGTCTGCGGCTTCGCCTTCGACCCGCGGGCGTCGGAGAAGCCCAACGTTCGCGCCGGCTGCCAGTGAGGACTTCGCGTGGCGCAAGTAGGCGTGCTTGACGAAGAAGCTCTCCTCGTCGTAGTCGGTGTCTATGAACAAACAGGCGATGTCGTCCGTCGTGCTGCTATGGACGGTTCCGGTCGTCGCGTCGTAGACGTCGAGGCCCCGGATCTCGACGACCAGCCGTCGGCCGTCCGGTCCAGCGTGATGTCCGGTTCGCCGAAGACGGTGAACAGGTTTCCGGCGCCGGTGGGCTTGAGCAGCGCGTCGCCCATCGCCAGGTCCGGGTTGAACCGGACGAACAGGACGGGCAGCCGACCGTACTGCTGCTCACCTCCACGGGAGCTGACGAGCCGTACCCCAAGCTCCAGCGCGCCTTGCGTGCCGAGGTCGACGAGGAAGCCTGGGCGTCGCTACCGAACCTGGTCGCGGCCCTTTCCCTTGCCGGGGACAGACCGGGAAGATCGCGGTCAAGGTTGTCAAGCACTACGGTGACGAGGTCCTGCAGGTCCACGACGTTCGGTAGGCATCCGGCAAGGTGTACCACCTTGACAGTAGGTGCGACACTGTCGGCATGCCCACCACCCGTGCTCGCTACCAGGTGACCGAGACCCCAGCGGTGGCTCGCGCGCTGGACCGTGCGGCGAAGCGCTGGCCAGGCGAGCCACGCTCTAGACTGCTGCTGCGACTGGTCGACGTCGGCAGCGCCGCCTTGGCACAGAACCAGCAGGCCGATTCCGAGGCACATCGCGCTGCGGTGACTGCCAGCAGCGGCGCTTACGCCGACGCCTTCCCCGCCGGATACCTTGCTGAGCTGCGGCAGGACTGGCCTGCGTGATCGCACTGGATGCCAGTGTCCTGATCGGGCACCTGACGCCACACGATGCCCATCAGGCCGCGGCGACCGAGATCCTGCTGAACGCCGCGCCAGGATCGATGCTCGTCCATCCACTGACGCTGGCCGAGGTGCTCGTCGGCGGCGTACGGGTCGGACGCGGCCAGGCGATGCGCGATGACCTCCAAGCCGCAGGCATTCGCGTCGTCGCACCTGACGCGGGCGAGCCGCTGCGGCTTGCCGAGCTGCGCGTCAGCACCGGCCTCAAGCTGCCCGACTGCTGCGTGCTCGACGTCGCGCTGCACTCCGCCTCCTCGCTGGCCACTTTCGATGACGCATTGGCCGCGGGAGCGCGGCAACGCGGAGTTCCCCTGCTGCCGTGACCTGGGGGACGACCAGGACCCGGCGGCGTGGCAGGCAGATCCTGTCGGAGGGTCGCCGTAGCGTGACCGTCATCGACGAGCGGACCGCCAGGCGGTCCAGACGCATGGTTGGGAGTGGTGTGAAGGTCCTCCTCGAGGGTCCGCCGCCGTCCTGGCTGGTGGGCTGCACTGACCAGGCGTTGCGGGCCAGGCTGGGAGCAGACACCTGGGCCCGAGGGGCCGCCTACGCGCGCGACCGCGCCGTGCAGAGCGTGGAGACGCGGGCGCAGGGCATGGTGCTGCATGCTGCGGTGCGCGGCAGCCGTTCCCGCAGCTACTCGACCCTGGTCCGCGCGCACGCGGCGCGACCGGGCGGCCCCGTCGACTGGACCGGGCACTGCACCTGCCCGATGGAGGTCGACTGCAAGCACGTCGCCGCCGTTCTGCTGACCACGAGGGACCGGCTGTCGGGAGCTTCTGCTCCGGTCAGCTCCTGGGAGAACCAGCTCGCCGACCTCGTACGTCCTGTCGCCAACGAGAGCACCCTCCCGACCCTAGGGCTGCAGCTCGAGGTGGCCGGTGCGCAGCCGGCGCGGCTGCGACTGCGCCCGGTCCGAGCGGGCAGGGCCGGCCGCTGGGTGAAGACCGGAGTGTCCTGGCGCGAACTCGACAGCCATTACGGCTCGGCGCAGGTACGACCGGAGCAGCGCGCGGCGCTCCGGTCCATCGTGGCGACCTTCCGTGCGCGCCAGACCTCGTACGCCTCGCCGTACGGCGACGTGTCGATCCACCTCGACGACCTCGGCCCGAGCGGCTGGTGGCTGCTGGGCGAGGCGCAGGAGCAGGGCATCGCGCTCGTCGGCACGCCGGTCGAGCAGGTCGTGCGGCTGTCGGACGAGCCGGCAGCGCTGGTGCTCGACCTGCGGCAACAGGGCGCGGATGCCGATCTCGATCTCGTGCCGACGCTGCGAGTCGGCGGGGGACGCGGGCTGCCGGGCGGACGGCTGTGCCTGGTCGGCCGCCCTGCGCACGGGCTGTTCGTGGACTCGCCGGAGCAGCTCCTGCTCGCGAGCTTCGACCCGCCGCTAGACGCCGCCACCTCACGGCTGCTGGACTCAGGGCCGCTGCGCATCCCGGCAGTCGAGGTACCGCGCTTCCTGAGCCGCTACTACCCCGCTCTCCGGCAGCACGTCGCGGTGGAGAGCAGCGACGGCAGCGTGGAGTTGCCCCAGATCGAGCCTCCGACGCTGATCCTCGCCGTCACCTTCGAGCCGAACCACCGCACCGAGCTGCGCTGGTCCTTCGCGTACCGGATCGAGGGCGAGCCCGTCCTCCTTCCGCTCGACGAGGCGGCGCAAGACGGGACAACGGAAGTGGTCCGCGATCCCGCCGCCGAGCGTGCGCTGCTCGCCGGCCTGACCGACCTGCCGGACCTGCCCGGCCTGCGGGCATCCCACGAAGGCGGGCGGCGGGTGGCGGCGACTTCCCGGCTGACCGGGATTGAGACGGCGCGCTTCGTCGACCAGACGCTGCCGGTGTTGCTGAAGCGCGAGGACCTCACGGTGCAGATCACCGGCACTCCGGTGACCTACACCGAGGCCGAGGACGCGCCGCTGATCGCAGTGTCCGCGTCGGACGCCGTGGACGGGCACTCTGACTGGTTCGACCTGTCCGTGGAGGTCTCGGTGGGCGGGCAGTCGGTGCCGCTGAGCCCGTTGATCGCCGCCCTCGCCCGGGGCGAGGAACAGCTGATCCTGGACAGCGGCACCTGGTTCCGGATGGACCGCCCGGAGCTGCAGGCGCTGCGCCGGATCATCGAGGAGGCCCGGTCGCTGCAGGACAAGGGGAGCACCGGCCTGCGAGTCACTGCGTACCAGGCGGGGCTGTGGGAGGAGCTGGCCGGCCTGGGCGTGGTGGAGCACCAGAGCGAGCGCTGGTCTCGCACCGTCGGCGCCCTGCTCGCCCTGGAGGAGCTGCCGCGCCCCGAGCCACCGCTGAAGCTGCAGGCGACGCTGCGGCCCTACCAGCTGGGCGGTTACCAGTGGCTGTCGCTGCTGTGGGACTGCCAGCTCGGCGGGATCCTGGCCGACGACATGGGGCTGGGCAAGACGCTGCAGACCCTCGCGATGGCCACCCGCGCCTACGAGCAGGGGACGCTGGGCGGGGAGGCTGGTCCGCTGCTGATCGTCGCGCCGACCAGCGTGGTGACCGCCTGGGCGAGCGAGGCCGAGCGGTTCTGCCCTGACCTGGCCGTCGTGGCGGTGACCGAGACCGAGCGCCGCAGCGGTCGCCCGCTGGCCGAGCAGACGGCAGGGGCACATCTAGTCTTCACGTCGTACGCCCTGTTCCGCATCGACGAGGAGTCCTACCGCGGGCTGACGTGGAGCGGCCTGGTGCTGGACGAGGCGCAGTTCGTCAAGAACCACCAGGCCAAGACCTACTCGTGCGCTCGACGGCTGCCGGCGCCCTTCAAGCTGGCGATCACCGGGACGCCGCTCGAGAACTCGTTGATGGACCTGTGGGCGATGCTGTCGATCACCGCGCCCGGACTCTTCCCCGATCCGCAGCAGTTCACCGACCTCTACCGCAGGCCGATCGAGAGCGGCTCGTCGCCTGAGCAGCTGGCCACTCTCCGCCGCCGCATCCGGCCGCTGATGCTGCGCCGAACCAAGGACCAGGTCGCCACCGACCTGCCGCCCAAAATCGAGCAGATCCTCGAGGTGGAGCTCAACCCGAAGCACCGCAAGGTCTACGACAAGCACCTGCAGCGCGAGCGGCAGCGGGTGCTCGGCCTGCTCGACGATTTGCAGCGCAACCGCTTCCAGATCTTCCGATCGCTCACCCTGCTGCGCCAGCTGAGCCTGGACCCCTCCCTGGTCCACGAGCAGTACGCCGGGAGGGTGCGGTCGAGCAAGATCGACGTCCTGATGGAGCAACTGCGCGAGGTGGTCGACGAGGGACACCGGGTGCTGGTCTTCAGCCAGTTCGCCGGATTCCTGTCGCTGGTCCGGTCCCGACTGGAGCAGGAGGGCATCGGCCACTGCTACCTCGACGGCCGCACCCGCAACCGGCCGAAGCGGATCGCCGAGTTCACCTCAGGGGACGCGCCGGTCTTCCTCATCAGCCTGAAGGCCGGCGGGGTGGGGCTGACCCTGACGGAGGCCGACTACGTCTTCGTGCTCGACCCGTGGTGGAACCCGGCGACCGAGGCGCAGGCGGTCGACCGCGCGCACCGGATCGGCCAGGACAAGACGGTGATGGTCTACCGGCTGGTCGCGACCGGGACGATCGAGGAGAAGGTGGTGGCGCTGCAGCAGCGCAAGCGCGACCTGTTCGCCCGCGTGGTCGACGACGAGGCGATGACGGGCGGCGCGCTGACGGCCGAGGACATCCGCGGCTTGTTCGCCTGAGAGGGGCCAGCGGGCGATGGCCGGTCATGGGCCTGTGCGGAGCGGATGCCTGCTCCCTCGGCGTGCCATTCGCGTGCCATTCACAGTGGCACGGAGGTGCACTACGGCGGACAGCCGCGGACTGCCGGACCCCCGCTGGCCTGGCCTTTCTCACTTTCGCCTGCGTGATGATCTTGCAGTCAACGTATTTGAAAGCCGTTACAGGTTCACGCCTGTCGTGGGTTCGAATCCTCCGCCCTCCGCCCTCCGCCCTCCGCCCTGCGGCAGCGACACCGCTCAGCAGTGAGCGGCGGCGGGCTCCGGGCGTGCCGCGTCAGGTCCCGGACGGCGTCGACCGCCTGGCGGGTCTCCTCGGCGACCAGGTCGGCGTTGATCTGAGCTCCCGCGGCGGCGCCCGCCGCTGCGGCAGCGCCTACCTGGGCAAATGGGTCGCTGACGTTGCCCGCGACCCAGACCCCGGGGCGCCTGCGTGCCAGACCCCCGCCGTGCCGAAGGCCTACGTCATCGCCGACATCGACGTGCGCGACCCCGAGGCGTTCGCCCGCTACCGGGAGCTGTCGACGTCCGCCGCGCAGCGGTACGGCGGGCGCTTCGTCGTCCGCGGCGGGCAGGCCACCGTGCTCGAGGGCGAGCGGCAGCCGGCGCGCCTCGTCGTCCTCGATCCCGACGACGTCCGTCCGCCCGCCGGTGGTGGGACTCGGCGGAGTCCGAGGAGGCGGCGGTCCGCCAGGCGGCGTCGACCGGCTCCCTCCTCGTCGAAGGAGTGTGAGCCCCACACCCCGGGCAGTCCGCCGCCTGTGCACCCGTCCAGGGGGGCGGCCAGACCGTCTGGTTAGGGTGCCGCCGAGCGGGGCGAGCCGCCGCCTCGGTCGACGGAGAGGGGTCCGGTGGAGCGACCGTACGAGATCGTGCAGACCGAGTCGGGGCCCGTCTACCGGGTCCGCGCGCGCGGCAACCAAATCATGCGCGAGCCGCTCGTGTTCCGCGGCACGGCGTTCACCGCGGAGGAGCGCGCCGCGCTGGGCCTGGTCGGGCTGCTGCCCTACGGCGAGACGACGCTGGACTCGCAGGTGCGCCGCGTCTACGC
>JALYMN010000210.1 GCA_030773675.1 Actinomycetota bacterium | reverse complement strand
CCTGCCGCGCTACCGCGTGTGGCACGACGGCGAGCTGGTCGATGAGCCGACGGAGGTCACCGGCCTCTGGCGGGAGGACCTGGTGACCTTCCTCATCGGCTGCAGCTTCAGCTTTGAGGCCGCGCTGCCGTCGGGAGCTGGGTCCGGCCGATCAACGGCCCGCGCACCAGCGGCTTCGACCCCCGGTGGGGTCGGCTGCACGCGGGCGTGGACTTCGCCGCTCCGGTCGGCACACCGGTTTATGCCGCCAGCCGCGGCACCGTGATCGCCGCCGGACCGGCCAGCGGCTTCGGCCGCTGGGTCAAGATCGCGCACAGCGGGGGCGTGCACACCGTCTACGGCCACATCAGCAGCTGGAGCGTGCAGGTCGGACAAGCCGTCCGGGCAGGGCAGGAGATCGCACGCAGCGGCAACGAAGGAAGCTCCACCGGACCACACCTGCACTTCGAGGTCCGCAGCGGGTCCCTGCCCATCGACCCGATGGCGTTTTACGCGGCCGGCGGCCGGCTGCGCTGACCGCCGCGCCACGCCCCCACGCCCTCCGGCGTCCGGTGGCCCGCCTCAGATGGCGCGTGCCCTGTCATCGTCGGCAGTGACAGTGGCTCGGCATCGCCACTACTTCGGTTGCCCACGGGAGGAGGTGCCTGGGCAAGAGGTGCCGTCGCGGTGGGCAAGACGTCGGACATGACGTCGGGCAAGACGTCGGGCAAGAGCAGGTGCGGAGGCTGGACGGCGCAGCCCACGACACGCCGTCCGCGGAAGGGCACCAGGTGGACCACACACACCCCTCCTCGGTCGACAGCGCGTCGCTGGCCGTTGAGGACGCGTCGACCTCCCAGGGCTTGACGCCGCCCACCCCGCGCAGGTCAAGGGGCGAGACCCCGGCACCGGCAATGCCTCAGAACGTCATGGCGCGCTCGACGACCGACGTGGCGAGGACGCCCACGCTCCCAGCAACGCTGCCCGTGGCCGCACTGCTCACGATCACCGAGGCCGCGGCGGTGCTGAACGTGCCGCGCAGCTGGTTGCGCGACCGGGTGAGTCGGCGTGAGGTTCCGCATGCGCGGCTCGGCCGACACGTGCGGTTCGGTGCGCAGCACCTCGCGCAGATCATCGCCGAGGCCGAGCAGCGCACCAGCAGCAGTAGCGCGCCGCTGAGCGTGCGCCGCCGACGCCGGTAAGCCCCGTCGCCGGGCCGCTGCGCGGCTTGGGACTCGGCCAGGTCGGCGTCAAGCACCGGGTCGTAGACCACCTCACCGTCTGCGGCGGCGCCGGCCCCCGACGAAGCGCCGGCGGGTCGCGGCGCCGGAACAGGGTGACCGCCCAGCGCGGCGTCGATCGCGGCGTCCGCCACGTCGTGCGCCTGAAGCAGCAGCCCGCCATAGGTGTCCACGGTGGTGGTGATGGACTCATGTCCCAGGCGTTGCTGGATCACCGGAAGGGGAACTCCTGCGCTGATCAACCAGGCGGCGTGCGTGTGCCGCAGATCGTGGAAGGATCGCGGGCGGCAGGTCAGCCCCGCCAGGTTGGCCAGAGCCACCGCCTTCTTCCACCGGTCCTCGTAGAAGGTGGCCTGGTTCAACGGGCCGCCCTGCGGCGCGACGAAGACGAGGTCCTTCGGCGACTTGCCGGCAGCGGCCCGGCGCAGCACCTCCACCACGCGAGGTGACAGGGTGATCCGACGGCGCGACTTCTTGGACTTGGGCTTCCCCAGGTAGAAGCCGCCGGCGCCGGCCACCGCGAACTCTCCCTGAGGGTTGCGCTTCCAGGCCCGTCGTATCGACAGGCGGGGCACGACGCCGTCTAGGTCGAGGTCGTGCACCTGCAGCGCCGAGAGCTCCGACCAGCGCAAGCCCGTGCCGACGGCGACCTCGAGCAGCATCCGGTCCTCGCGCGTCCCGGCGTGCCGGCCCACGGCAGCGGCGGGTAGCCGGCCGGGTCGCCGTTGCTGCGGCCGCGGGTAGTCGGCGGCGGGGAACATCGCCTCGGCGAGCCGGGCGAACTGCGCCTCGGTGAGAAACACCACGTCGTTGTCGCTGTCCGCGTCGGGTGAGTACCGGTCCGGTAGCCGGGTGCCGTCACATGGGTTGCCTAGCCGCAGGCCGCGGCGGACCGCCGACGCCATGGTCATGAAGAGCAGGCCGTGGTAGTTCGCGATCGTCTTCGGGCGGGCTCCCGCCGCCTCGCGGGCGTTGACCCACCGGCGGATGTCGACGTCGGTGATGCTCGTGACGGTCAGTTCGCCGGGTGCCAGCGCGCTCAGTTGCGTCTGCAGCAGCAAGACCTGCCGGTCGTAGCGGTGCCGGGTGGCCGGTGTAATGCCGGTCAGGTCGCGGACGTAGGTCCGGCCGTAGTCCACGAAGGTCGGTGCCGGGTCGGCCGCGCCGTCCTCGTCGCCGCTGCGATAGCCCACCCCTTTGATCCAGCCGTCCGGCCAGCGCTGGCCGGCGTCGTCGACGTCGCGCCGGAACCGAACCGCCTGCGCCTTGGAGCTGAACGTCTCGGACTCCCAGCTGCCGTCCCGGCCGCCGCCCTCCTTCCAGACCACCCGGTAGGAGGGCTGTCCGTCGGCTCGCTGCCGCACCTTGACCGTCGCCACCGCTTGCTCCTCGCGCTCGCACCGTTAGGCCAGGCGGGTCGGTTAGGCACGTCGGGCACCGGCGCGGGCCGCTCCGGCGCCGGCCGTTAGGCCGCGGTTAGGCCGTACGCCAGGAACGACGAGGGCCCCTGACCCATTCTTGCTGGTCAGAGGCCCTGGAGCAACGTGTCCGAGGGGGGACTTGAACCCCCATTCCCCGCAAAGGGAACTAGCACCTCAAGCTAGCGCGTCTGCCAATTCCGCCACCCGGACCGGTGCGCCCGGCGGGGAGCGCCGGACGCGAGCACTCTAG
>JALYMN010000209.1 GCA_030773675.1 Actinomycetota bacterium | reverse complement strand
CACCCACCCGGCGCCCCCGCGGCAGCGGCTGGTGGGCGAGCAGCTGCGCGGCGTCGAACAGCTGGGCCAGCGTGTCGACGCGCACCACCCCGGCGCTCTCGAACAGCGCGTCGACGGCTGCGTCGCGCTCGCCGCGTCCGCTCTTGAGCGCCACCACCGGCTTGGTGCGCCCGACGCCCCGGGCGATGCGGGCGAACTTGCGCGGGTTGCCGAAGCCCTGCAGGTGGAGCATGACGACGTCGGTGCGCGGGTCCTGCTGCCAGTACTGCAGCAGGTCGTTGCCGGACACGTCCGCGCGGTCGCCGATGGAGACGAACGTCGACACGCCGAGGGCGCGGCGGTCGGCGAGCTCGAGCAGGGTGCCGGCGAGCGCGCCGGACTGGCTGAACACGCCGACGCGTCCGGACGGCGGCTCGGCCTCGGTGAACGTCGCGTGCAGCCGCACCGCCGGGTCGGTGTTCACCACCCCCATCGCGTTCGGCCCGATGAGGCGCAGCCCGCCGTCGCGGGCGATCCGCACGACCTCGGCCAGTCGGGCGCGCCCCTCCTCGCCCGCCTCGCTGAACCCGCCGGACACGACGACCAGTCCGCGCACCCGCTTCTCCGCGCAGGCCCGGACGACGTCGGCGACCTGCGGCGCGGGCACGGCCAGGACGGCGAGGTCGACGTCGTCCGGGACGTCGCGGACGTCGGCGTACGCCCGCACCGAGGCCACGTGCGGCGCGGTCGGGTTGACCGGGTAGACCGGCCCCTCGAACCCCTTGTCGAGCAGCCGGCGCAGCATCTCGTGGCCCGCCGTCCCGGGCTGGCGGGAGGCCCCGATCACCGCCACCGCCTTGGGGTGGAGCAGCCGGCTCACGCTGCGCGCCTCGGCACGGTGCTCGCGGCCCCGGGCGATGTCGCGGCTCTCGGCCGTCTCGCAGATGGGGAAGCAGAGCTCGACGTAGCCGTCGCCCATGGCCCGAGTGATCTCGAAGCCGACGGACTGGAACACCGCGAGCATCCGCCGGTTGCTCGGCAGCACGTCGGCGACGAACCGCTGGATGCCGCGCTCCCGGGCCGCGCTGATCAGGTGCTCGAGCAGCAGCGCGCCGAGCCCCCGGCCCTGGTGGGCGTCCTCGACGACGACGGCGACCTCGGCGTCGTGCGTGCCGGGGAGGCGCTCGTAGCGCACGACGCCGACGATCTGGTCGCACAGCAGCGCCACGACCGCGGCCCGCTCGTCGTGGTCGACGTGGGTGAACCGCTCCACGTCGCGCGCGGGCAACGTGCGGACCAGGCTGAAGAAGCGGTTGTAGACGGTGTCGGGCGACAGGCGGCCGTGGAACTCGCGCAGCCGCTCCGCGTCGTCCGGCGTGATGGGGCGCAGGTGGACCGTCCCGCCGTCGGACAGGATCGCGTCGGACTCCCAGTGCGCCGGGTAGGCCACGGTCTCGGTCACCCGTCCATCGTGCCCGCGCACCCGCCCCCGACCGGGGTGGACGCCGGCGTGAGGCTGGCCACGCCCGTGCGGACGTGGGCGAGGCTGCGGGGGTGCGGCTGGACGTGACGGTCGAGGCGACCGAGAAGAAGGCGTTCGCGTCGGTGCTCGGCTGGCCCGGCTGGTGCCGGTCGGGCAGGACCGAGGACGCGGCGCTCGACGCGCTGCTGGTCTACCGCGACCGGTACGACGTGGTGGCCCGCGAGGCCGGGCTGGCGCTGCCGGACGACGTCGAGCTGCACGTCGTCGAGCGGCTGCCGGGCACCGGCACGACGGCGTTCGGGGCGCCGGACCGGAGGTCGGCGTACGAGGACGGGCCGGTGACCGAGCAGGACCTCGCGCTGCTGCAGGCGTCGTGGCGGGTGCTCGACCGGGTCGTCGCCGGGGCGCCGGAGACGCTGCGCAAGGGCCCGCGCGGCGGCGGGCGCGACCGGGACGCGGTGGCCACGCACGTGCGGGAGGCGCAGCACGCCTACGCCCGCAGCGTCGGCGTCCGGCTCACGCCCGCGGAGAGCGCTGACATGGCCCGGGCGCACGCGGAGCTGCTGCAGGCGCTGCGGACCGCCCCGCCCGAGAAGACGCCCCGCTACTGGGTGCGGAGGGCCACGTGGCACGTGCTGGACCACGCCTGGGAGATCGAGGACAAGTCCGACTGAGCGGCCCGCCCCTGCGCCTGTGCGCCCGCAGCGACACCGGCGGCGGCTCCGGACGTGCTGCCGGCGCACAGGCGGTCACGGGTCGGCGGCGCCGACGCGCTCGGCGGGTGCCCGCGTGCCGGCTGGGGGATCATGAGCCGGTGAGCGCCCTGGACCGCTTCTCCCCCGCCACGCGGGCCTGGTTCACCGGCGCCTTCGCCGCACCCACCGCCGCGCAGGAGGGCGCCTGGGACGCGACCAGCAGCGGGCGGGACACGCTCGTCGTCGCCCCCACCGGCTCGGGCAAGACGCTGTCGGCGTTCCTGTGGTCGCTCGACCGGCTGGCCAGCACGCCGCCGCCGGAGGACCCCCGCCGCCGCTGCCGGGTGCTCTACGTCAGCCCGCTCAAGGCGCTCGCCGTGGACGTCGAGCGCAACCTGCGCGCCCCGCTCACCGGCATCCGGCAGGCCGCGACCCGGCTCGGCCTGCCGGAGCCGGACATCACCGTCGGCACCCGCTCCGGCGACACGCCCGCCGAGGAGCGGCGCCGGTTCGGCAAGACGCCGCCGGACGTGTTCATCACGACGCCCGAGTCGCTGTTCCTGGTGCTGACGTCGGCCGCCCGCGAGTCGCTGCGCGGCGTCGAGACGGTGATCGTGGACGAGGTGCACGCGGTGAGCGGCACCAAGCGCGGCGCCCACCTCGCGCTCACCCTGGAGCGTCTCGACGCCCTGCTCGACCAGCCGGCCCAGCGGATCGGGCTGTCGGCGACCGTCCGGCCGGTCGACGAGGTGGCCCGGTTCCTCGGCGGCAGCCGTGAGGTGAGCGTCGTGCAGCCGCCGGCGAGCAAGACCTTCGACCTGCAGGTGGTCGTGCCGGTCGAGGACATGAGCCAGCTCGGCGAGCCGGTCGGTCCGGTGCGCGGCGGCTCGGCGGCCGGCGCGGAGCCGCGGGCGAGCATCTGGCCGGCCGTCGAGGAGCGCATCGTCGACCTCGTCGAGGCGCACCGCTCGACGATCGTGTTCGCCAACAGCCGCCGTCTTGCGGAGCGGCTCACCAGCCGGCTCAACGAGATCGCGACCGAGCGGGCGTACGGCGTCCCGGACGCCGAGCTGCCCGACCTCGACCGGCCGGAGGGCTCGGCGGGGGTCAAGCCCGGGGGCGCGTCGTTCCTGCGCGGGCCGGCGGCCCACCCCGGGCAGGGCGGCGTCGGGCGGCCGAGCACCCAGGCACCCCAGACCCGGACAGCATGGGGCAACGGCAACGGCAACGGCAACGGCAACGGCAACGGCAACGGCAACGGCAACGGCGGCGAGGGCGTCGTCGAGATCGCCCGGGCCCACCACGGCTCGGTGAGCCGCGAGCAGCGCGCCGAGATCGAGGACGCGCTCAAGTCCGGGCGCCTGCCCGCGGTCGTGGCGACGTCCAGCCTGGAGCTCGGGATCGACATGGGCGCGGTCGACCTCGTCGTGCAGGTCGAGTCGCCCCCGAGCGTCGCGAGCGGGCTGCAGCGGGTCGGCCGGGCGGGCCACCAGGTCGGAGCGGTCAGCGAGGGCGTGATCCTGCCGAAGTACCGCGGCGACCTCGTGCAGTGCGCCGTCGTCGCCGAGCGGATGGTGCAGGGCGGGATCGAGGCGACGACGTACCCGCGCAACCCGCTCGACGTCCTCGCCCAGCAGGTCGTGGCGATGTGCGCGCTGGACGACTGGACCGTCGACGACCTCGGGGGGCTCGTCCGCCGCGCAGCGCCGTTCGCCGGCCTGCCGCAGTCCGCGCTCGAGGCGACGCTGGACATGCTCTCCGGCCGCTATCCCAGCGACGAGTTCGCCGAGCTGCGCCCGCGGATCACCTGGGACCGGGTCACCGGCGTCCTGGTGGGCCGGCCCGGCGCGCAGCGCCTCGCTGTCACCAGCGGCGGGACGATCCCCGACCGCGGGATGTTCGGGGTCTTCCTCGTCGGCGCGGAGACATCGCGTGCCTCCGGCACGACGGGCCGCCGCGTCGGCGAGCTCGACGAGGAGATGGTCTACGAGTCGCGGGTCGGCGACGTGTTCCTGCTGGGCAGCAGCGCCTGGCGGATCGAGGACATCACCCACGACCGCGTGCTCGTCACGCCCGCTCCCGGCCAGCCCGGCCGCATGCCGTACTGGCACGGGGACGCCCCCGGCCGGCCCCTCGAGCTCGGGCGTGCGCTCGGTGCGTTCCTGCGCGAGGTCTCGGCCCTCTCGCCGGAGGAGGCCGGCGCCCGGCTCCACTCGGCCGGTCTGGACGCCTTCGCCGCCGACAACCTGCTCGCCTACCTCTCCGAGCAGCGGGAGGCCACCACCACGCTCCCCGACGACCGCACGATCCTGGTCGAGCGGTTCCGCGACGAGCTCGGCGACTGGCGCCTCGCCATCCACTCGCCGTTCGGCGCGCAGGTCAACCAGCCCTGGGCGCTGGCCCTCACCGCCCGGCTGCGTGAGACCTACGGCGTGGACGTGCAGTCGATGCACTCCGACGACGGGATCGTCCTGCGGCTGCCGGAGACCGACGAGCCGCCCGACGGGTCGGTCGCGGTGTTCGCGCCCGACGACGTGGAGCCGGCGGTGCAGGCGGAGGTCGGCGGCTCGGCGCTGTTCGCCAGCCGCTTCCGCGAGTGCGCGGCCCGCGCGCTGCTGCTGCCCCGCCGCAACCCGACGCGTCGCACCCCGCTGTGGCAGCAGCGCCAGCGGTCGGCCCAGCTGCTGCAGGTCGCGAGCCAGTACGGCAGCTTCCCGGTCGTGCTGGAGACGATGCGCGAGGTCCTGCAGGACGTGTTCGACGTGCCCGGCCTCGTCGGGCTCATGAAGGACGTCGAGGCGCGGCGCGTGCGCCTCGTCGAGGTCGAGACCGCCCAGCCCTCGCCCTTCGCCCGCTCGCTGCTGTTCGGCTACATCGGCGCCTTCATGTACGAGGGCGACGCCCCGCTCGCCGAACGACGGGCGCAGGCGCTGTCGCTGGACTCCGCGCTGCTCGCCGAGCTGCTCGGGCAGGCCGAGCTGCGCGAGCTGATCGACGCGGACGCGCTCGCCGAGGTCGAGGCCGAGGTGCAGCGGCTCACCCCCGAGCGGCGGGCGAAGGACCTCGAGGGCGTCGCCGACCTGCTG
>JALYMN010000208.1 GCA_030773675.1 Actinomycetota bacterium | reverse complement strand
CCGCTCGACCCGGCGTCGCCCTGCGCGGCGCACGGGACCTGTCGCACCCCGCCGCTAGCCTGGCCCGGTGACCACGACGCTGCCCGGAGCCGCCGTCGTCGGCGGCGCTCCGCGCGACGACGAGGGCGCGGAGACCCGGCTGACCCGGCTGACCCGGCTGACCCGGCTCAACGGCCTCGACGTGCTCGCCGGCGGCGCCCTGCTCGTCGTGGCGCTGCTCGGCTGGGCGGCGCTGGCGCTCGCCCACCTCGGCTCGCACAACGTGCCGGCGGCCGTCGCGCTGACCGGCGTCGCGCTCGCCGGCGTCGTCGTCCTGGTCCTCCGGGCGCGCCCCCGCGTGCGCGTGCGCGCCGACGTGCCGGGCCTCGCCGTCGGGCTGGGGTGCGCCGCGGTAGCGGCGGCCCTGACGTTCCCCGGCTTCGGCTACGGCGTGGCCGACAAGGACCCGGGCGGCTACGTCACGCACGCGGCGTCCATCGCCCGGACGGGCAGCTACAGCTTTGTCGACCCGGTGCTGAGCAGCGGCGTGCCGGTGCAGCTGGCGTCGCCCGGTGCGCGCTTCCCCGGCGTCTGGGTCAGCGGGGAGAAGGTCGACGGGCGGTGCGGCCCCGACGGGGCCGGCTGCACGATCGTGCCGCAATTTTACCACCTGTGGCCCGCGCTGCTGGCCCTGCCCTTCGACACCGGCGGCTCCTCGGCGCTGTTCGCGGCGGTGCCCGTCGCCGGCGTGCTGTCCGTGCTCTGCCTCGTCGCCGTCCTGCGCCGGGTCGGCGACGCGCTGACCGCGCCGCGCGGGCCGCTCGGTTCCCTCGGGACGTCGCACGGCGCCGGGCTCGGCGGGCTGGCCGCCGGGCTCACCGGCGGGCTGCTGCTCGCCACGAACATGCTGCAGGTCTGGCAGACGCGCTACCCCACCACCGAGGTACTCGCGCAGGCCCTGTACGTCGGGGCGCTGCTCGGCCTGGTCGTCGCGCTGCAGACGGGCTGGCGCCCGGCCGCCGGCTTCTCCGGGCTGTGCGTCGGCGTGGGCTGGCTCAACCGCGCCGACGGCGTGCTGCTCGTCGTCATGAGCGTCGGCGTGGGCGCGCTGCTGCTCGCCGTCCGCCGCTGGGACGGCCGGGCCTGGTGGTTCGCCGCCGGGCTCGGGGTGGTGCTGCCGCACGCGCTGCTGCAGGCCTACGTGCTGGCCGAGCCCTACTCGACGGCCAACGGCGTGCCGGGCCCGGGAGTGGTTCTCGGCCTGTCCGTCGCGCTGCTGCTCGCCGGGGCCGCGGTCGGCGCGGTGGACGCCGGGCTCATGCGGGTGCTGGGCCGGCCGGCGGGCGGGCTCGTGCGACTCGCCGAGTCCCGCCGGGCGCAGGTGGCGCTGGGCGCCGCCGTCTGCGCCGTCGCGCTGGCGCTGCTGGCGCTGGGCTTCCTGCGCCCGCGGCTGTTCGGGGTCGACACGTTCGACTACAACGGGCGCGAGTTCCGCTCGTACGACGAGCAGATCATGGCCCGACTGACCTGGTTCTTCACCTTGCCCGGGTTCGTGCTCATGGCAGTCGGCGTCGCCGTCGTCGGGCTGCGCCGCTGGCGGGCCGCCGTGTGGTCGGTCGTGCTCCCGACGCTGGCGCTCCTGCCGCTCTACGCCTACTCCGCGCGCAACTCGACCCGCCTGTTGTGGTGGACCCGCCGCTATGTGCCGACGGTGCTGCCCGGCGTCGTGATGCTCATCGCCCTCGCCGTCGCGGTCGCGGTGGTCTGGCGCCACGGCGGCCGGGCCGTGCTGCGCCTGCCCGCGATGCTCGCCGTCCTCGCGCTGGTCGCGGTGTACCTCGGGCAGTCGCTGCCACTGCGCGCCCACGACGAGTACGCCGGCTCCGTCGAGGTCGCGCGGCAGGTGTCGGCGCTGTCGCCGGGGGAGGAGGGGCTCTACCTCTGGGAGCCGGTGGGCGCGCCCGGGCAGGCCTGCTGCGCCGCGCCGACCCAGCTGTTCGCCACGCCGGTGTGGCTCACCGAGGGCGAGATGTCCGTGCTGCTGCCCAACGACCCGGCCACCCGCGCCCCGGTGGTCGCCCGCTACCGCGAGCAGTGGCCCGACAAGCCCGTGTTCGTCGTCGCCGACGCCGGCGAGCTGCCCACGGGGCTCGACCCGGCCGCCGTCACGCCCGTGGCCCGCGTCCCCTACGCGCTGCCGATGTGGGAGGAGAGCGACACCGAGCGGCCGGACGAGGCCAGGTCGGTCCGCGGCGAGCTGTCGGTGTGGCGCATCACCGGCACGTGACCGCGAGCGGCGCCCTGGCGCCGCTCGCCTACCTGCTGCTCGCCGTGGCCGGTCACCTGCCCGCCTTCCGCTCGCTGGCGACCACGACGCAGTGCGCCTGCGAGGACGCGCCGCAGACCGACTGGTACCTCACCTGGACGCCGACGGCGCTGCTGTCCGGGCGCGAGCTGCTCCACACGACGCACCTCAATGTCCCCGACGGCGTGAACCTCATGTGGAACACGCTGCTGCCCCTGCCCGGCCTGCTCGCCGCGCCCGTCACGCTCACGGTCGGACCGCTGGCCTCGCACACGCTGCTCGCCGTCGCGGCCTTCGCCGGCTCGGCGACGTCGATGTGGTGGGTCGCACGGCGCTGGGCGCCCTGGGGCTGGGCCCGCTTCGCCGCCGGCCTGCTGTACGGCTTCTCGCCGTACCTCGTGGCGCAGGGCAGCGGGCACCTCAACCTCTCGCTCGTCGCGCTCCCGCCGCTGGTGCTGCTCCTGCTCGACGACCTGCTGGTCCGCCAGGACCGCTCGCCGGTGCGCCGCGGGGCGCTTCTCGGCCTGGTCGCGCTCGCGCAGCTGCTCACCACCGAGGAGGTGCTGGCCTCCACGTTCGTGCTGTGCGTCGCCGGGCTGGTCGTCCTGCTCGTGCAGCACCGGGGGGTGGTCGACCGGGCGCGCGTGCGGCACGCGGTCGTCGGGCTGGGGGTGGCCGCGGGGCTGCTGACCGTGCTCGCGGCCTGGCCGCTCGCCGTCCAGTTCGCCGGCCCGCAGCGGGTCACCGCGCCGGTGCAGGACGCCTCGCCGTACGCCGCGGACGTGCTCGGCCTCGTCGTCCCCACCGCCTTCCAAGTGCTGGGCAGCGACCTCACGACCGGCTGGGGCGGCAACGCGTCGGAGAACGGCAGCTACCTCGGGCTGCCGCTGCTGCTCGTACTGGCGGTGCTCGCGGTGCGGCTGCGCCGGGTGCCGGTCGTGCGCTTCGCCGTCGTGCTCGGCGCGCTCGCCTGGGTGCTGTCGCTCGGTGAGCGGCTGCACCTGGCCGGGCGGGTGCACGACGTGCCACTGCCGTTCACGCTCGTCGCGCACCTGCCGGTGCTGCACAACTTGGCGGCGGTGCGGCTCAGCCTGTACGTCGTCCTGTGCGCCGCGCTCGTCGTCGCCGTCGGCCTGGACCGGCTGCACGCGGCCGGGCGGCTGCGGGCCGGGCCGACCGCGGCCGTCGCCCTGGCCTGCGCCGTGCCGCTGCTGCCCGCCTGGCCGTACGGCTACGTCGACGCGGGCACGCCGTCGTACTTCGCCTCGGCGGCGGTCCGGCGCGTGCCGCTGGACAGCGTCGTGCTCACCTACCCGGTGCCCCGCTTCCCGGACAGCGCGCCGATGCTCTGGCAGGCCGAGGCGGACATGCGCTACCGCTCGCTCGGCGGCTACGTGATCACGCCCCGCAGCACCGGTGCCGGCACGTTCCGCGGCTCGGTGACGGGCCTGGAGCGGGTCTTCGTCGACGTGCGGCGGGGCGCGCCCGTACCGCGGAGCGCGCTGCTCGACGCGCGGCTGCGGTCGGAGCTCGACGCGCTGCGCGTCGACAGCGTCCTCGTCGCCACGCAGGTGCCCGGCTCGGACGAGGCCCGTCGCTACCTGGGGCGGCTGCTGCGCCGCGGCCCGGACGAGGTCCGCGGCGGCGTCGCCGCCTGGTACGGCGTGCAGGCCGACGTCGGCGCGACCGCCCGGCCGTGAGGCCTCACCGCCAGCTGTCGACCTGACCAACGACCGCCGCGGGGACGCCGGCCACGACCGCGCCGGCCGGGACGTCCTTGGTCACCACCGCACCTGCGGCCACCACGGCGCCCTCGCCGATCGTGACGCCCTTCAGGACGACCGCCCGGGTGCCGACCCAGACCCGGTCGCCGATGCGCACCGGCGCGACGGAGGGCCGTTCGACCCCGTCGACGGTCACGGCGTGGAAGTCGTTGTCGAGCACCTGGACGTCCCAGGAGAAGGTGCAGAACGCCCCGATCGTGATCTCCTGGGCGCACAGGAGCTTCGTGCCGGTGCCGTTGACGTTGGTGCCGTGCCCGAGGGTGAGCCGCCCGCCGTCCACGACGACCCGGACGCCGCGCTGCAGGCTCACCACGCCCTCGCAGCGCAGCTCGGCGCCCTCGCGCACCCGCACGACGCTCGTGTCGTGCGCGCTGGACAGGCCGAAGCCGCCGAGTCCGATGCGCAGCGCGCCGCCCTCGCTCACCGTGATGCGCTCGGCGCCGTCGAGCACGGTGCGCGAGCCGATCCAGATAGACCGCTGCGCGGTGCGGCGCAGCCGGGGGAGCGCGCGGTGGCGCAGCACGCCGGCGTAGAACGCCCGCGCGCTCGTCTCGCGGGCGCGGCGCAGGGCGCGCATCGCCGTCCGGTAGGTCTCGTACTCGCTCTCGGGCACGACAGCCGGCTCAGCCGGCGCGGCGGGCCGCCGCGCTCGGCTGGCGCCGGGGCACCGACACCACCCGCTCGGACATGTCGACCGGGCTCGGGTCGGCCGGCGAGAGCATGCCGAAGCGCATCTTCTTGGTGTGCTCGAGGGTGTCCTCGATGAGGGCGCGGTTCGTGCGCAGCAGGTCGCCGATGATCCCGACGATGATGCTCATGAAGCTCATCACCAGCAGGATGGTGCCGACGAGCAGCGACTGCAGGTGGTTGCCCTCGTCGCCGACGGCCTTGAGCACGGCGTAGCGCACGAACGGCACCAGGCCGAGCACGCCGAGCACGGCCGCGAAGACGCTGAAGATAACGTAAGGCTTGTACATGATGTACGCCCGGATGATGGCTCCGGCCGACTTGAGGACGTGCTGGTAGGTGCTCGAGAACAGGCGGGACTCGCGCGTCTTGGGGTTCGTGCGCACGGGGATGCTCGCGATGGCCAGCTTCTTGTTGCCGGCCTGGATGATCGTCTCCATGCAGTAGCTGAACCGCGTGATGGTGTTCAGCAGGATGAGCGAGTCGCGCGAGTAGGCGCGGAAGCCGCTGGCCGCGTCGGGCAGGTCGGTGTCGGCCGCCCTGTTGACGATGGAGCTGCCGAGCTTCTGGAGCAGGACCTTCGGGCCGGAGAAGTGCTCGACCAGGTGCACCTGCCGGTCGGCGATGACGATGTCGGCGCGCCCCTCGAGGATGGGCTGCACCAGGTCGGTGATGCGCTCCTGGGGGTACTGGTTGTCGCCGTCGGTGTTGACGACGATGTCGGCGCCGAGCTCGAGCGCCCGCTGCACCCCGTCGTGGAACGAGCGGCCCAGGCCGCGGTTGCGGGCGTGCCGCACGAAGTGGGTGACGCCGTGCTCGCGGGCGACGGCGACGGTGCGGTCACGCGAGCCGTCGTCGATGACGAGAACGAGGATCTCGTCGATCCCGGGGATCTCCGTCGGGATGGAGGAGAGGACCGCCGGGAGCGTCTCCTCCTCGTTCAGGCAGGGGACCTGGACCACAAGGCGCACGTGCTCGACCTCACCGCTAGGGAACGATCGATGTTACCGAGGCGAGCGGTGACGCCCGCGCGACGCGCGGCGCCGGGCACGGGGCCGCGGGCGCCTGCTGTCCGACGCCGTGCCGGGCAGCCAGCCTCGCCCCGCCGCCCCGCCCGGGCCCGGCTGCGC
>JALYMN010000207.1 GCA_030773675.1 Actinomycetota bacterium | reverse complement strand
GCGGAGGCCGACGCCATCCTCATCCGCAGCGCGACCCAGGTCGACGAGGAGGCGCTGGCCGCCGCCCCGCGGCTCAAGGTCGTCGCCCGCGCCGGCATCGGCCTCGACAACGTCGACGTTCAGGCCGCGACCGCCCGCGGTGTCATGGTCGTCAACGCGCCGCAGAGCAACATCGTCAGCGCGGCGGAGCAGGCTGTCGGCCTGCTGCTCGCCTGCGCCCGCAACCTCGCGCCGGCCAACGCCGCCCTCAAGGCCGGCAAGTGGCAGCGCAGCAAGTGGACCGGCGTGGAGGTCGCCGACAAGACCGTGGGCGTCGTGGGCCTGGGCCGCATCGGCGTGCTGTTCGCGCAGCGCATGTCGGCGTTCGGCACGAACCTCATCGCCTACGACCCCTACGTGCAGCCGGCCCGCGCCGCCCAGCTCGGCGTCCGCCTGGTCTCGCTCGAGGAGCTGCTGCGGGAGAGCGACTTCATCTCGATCCACCTGCCCAAGACTCCGGAGACGATGGGCTTGATCGGCGAGCGGGAGCTGGCGATGTGCAAGCCGTCGGTCCGCTTCGTCAACGCGGCGCGCGGCGGCCTGGTCGACGAGCAGGCGCTCGCCCAGGCCATCAAGAACGGGACTGTGGCCGGCGCCGGCATCGACGTCTTCGCGACCGAGCCGTGCACCGAGTCGCCGCTGTTCGAGTTCGACTCCGTCATCGTCGCGCCGCACCTGGGGGCGTCCACCGTCGAGGCGCAGGACAAGGCCGGCGTGGCCGTCGCCAAGTCGGTCAAGCTCGCGCTCGAGGGCGACTTCGTGCCCGACGCGGTCAACGTCCAGGCCGGCGGCGCCGTGGTCCCCGAGCTGCGCCCCGCGCTGCCGCTCGTCGAGAAGCTCGGCCGCGTCTTCACCGCGCTGGCCGGCGGCGTGGCCGCCAGCCTCGAGGTCGCCGTGCGCGGCGAGATCGCTGCCCACGATGTGTCGGTGCTCCAGCTCGCCGCGCTCAAGGGCGTCTTCGCCGACGTGGTCGAGGAGCAGGTCACGTTCGTCAACGCGCCGGCGCTGGCCGCCGAGCGTGGTGTCGAGGTCCAGCTGACCACCTACGCCGAAAGCCCCGACTACCGCAACCTCATCAGCGTGCGCGGCGTGCTGCCGACCGGCGAGCAGGTGTCGGTCTCCGGGACGCTCGCCGGCACCCGCCAGGTCGAGAAGCTCACCGAGGTCGACGGCTTCGATGTCGAGCTCACCGCCGCCGGCCACCTCGTCTTCTTCCGCTACGCCGACCGCCCCGGTGTCGTCGGCGCGGTCGGCGCGACGCTCGGCGAGGCCGGCGTCAACATCGCCGGCGCCCAGGTCAGCCGCACCTCTCAGGGCGGCGACGCCCTCATGGCCGTCACTGTCGACAGCGCCGTGCCGGCTGAGGTGCTGGAGCAGATAGCCACCGCCATCGGCGCCACGTCAGCCCGCACCGTCGACCTGGTCTGAGCAGGCCGAGATGACGAGCTTCCCGTCGTACGACGGGACCCGGCTGGGCTACACCGAGGTCGGCAGCGGTCCGCGGCTGGTCTGCCTGTCCGGCGGTCCCGGTCGCGCGTCCGCCTACCTCGAGAACCTCGGCGGGCTGGCCGAGCACCGCACGCTCGTGCTGCTCGACACGCGCGCCACCGGCCACAGCGAGGTGCCGCCCGACCCGTCGTCGCTGCGCTTCGACCGGCTGGCCGACGACATCGAGGCCCTGCGCCTGCACCTCGCCGAGGACGTCCTCGACCTGCTCGGCCACTCCGCCGGGTGCCTGGTGGCGCAGGCCTACGCCGCTGCCCGCCCCGAGCGCGTCCGCTCGCTGGTCCTCGTCACGCCGACCGACCGGCTGCAGGGCGGCACGCGCAGCGACCTCGACGCGATCCGCGCGGCCCGCGCCGACGAGCCCTGGTACGCCGACGCCGCCGAGGCGCAGGCCGCGCTCGACGCGGGCGTGCCCCCGTCCCAGGCCCAGCCGCTCGTGCGCGCCACCCGTCCGTTCTTCTACGGTCGGTGGGACGCGCGCGCCCAGGCCCACGCGGCGACGGCCGAGACGCAGAGCAGCAGGCGCGCCGAGCTCGGCTTCTGGCCGGACGGCAACGCCGTCGACCTCGCCGCGCTGGTCGCGGGCCTGCGGCGGGTGACCGCACCCGTGCTCGTCGTCGGCGGCGAGCGCGACGCCCTCACCGGCGTCGAGGCGGTGCACCTCGTTGCCAGGTCGTTCCCGCGCGCCGAGGCGGTGGTGCTGCCGGAGGCCGGCCACTTCCCGTGGGTGGACCAGCCCGAGGCCTTCCGGCACACGGTGCGCGGCTTCCTGGGTAGGCTGCCCCGGTGACGCGCGCGAGCCGCTCGCTGCTTCTGCGCCGCGACGGGGCCTGACCCAGGCCGGCTCCTCGTCGCGGGTGCTCGTGCTGGCCGCCTCCCGGTCCACCTGTAGGAGCCCGCTCGTGACGTCCGTCCCCTCGCCCGCCCGCGCCCCTCACCGCGCGACAGCCCAGCGGCCCAGCCGCATGCCGTACTCCCGCTACACCCCGTTCCCGCCGGTCGGCCTCACCGACCGCACCTGGCCCGACCGCACGATCGAGCGCGCCCCGCAGTGGTGCAGCGTCGACCTGCGCGACGGCAACCAGGCCCTCATCGACCCGATGGACGCCGACCGCAAGCTGCGGATGTTCCGGCTGCTCGTCGCGATGGGCTACAAGGAGATCGAGGTCGGCTTCCCGGCCGCGAGCTCGACCGACTTCGACTTCATCCGCACGCTGGTCACCGAGGACCTCGTCCCGCCCGACGTCACCATCCAGGTGCTCACGCAGGCCCGCGAGGAGCTCATCGAGCGCACCGTCCAGTCGTTGGTCGGCTTCCGCGGCACCGCGCTCGTCCACCTGTACAACTCGACGTCGACGCTGCAGCGCCGCGTGGTCTTCGGTCTGGACCGCGACGGCATCAAGGACATCGCCGTCCAGGGCGCGCGCTGGTGCCTCAAGTACGCCGAGCAGCTGCTGGGCTACGGCGGAGCCGGGGAGGGGGGGACAGCCCAGGACGTGCGCTGGCAGTACAGCCCCGAGTCGTTCACCGGGACCGAGCTGGACTTCGCGCTCGACGTCTGCACGGCGGTCATGGACGTCTGGCAGCCCACGCCCGAGCGCCCGGTGGTGCTCAACCTGCCCGCCACCGTCGAGATGGCGGTGCCGAGCACGTACGCCGACCAGGTCGAGTGGTTCAGCCGGGCTCTCGGCGAGCGGCGCAGCAGCGTCGTGCTGAGCCTGCACCCGCACAACGACCGGGGCACGGCCGTGGCCGCCGCCGAGCTCGGCGTGATGGCGGGCGCCGACCGGGTCGAGGGCTGCCTGTTCGGCAACGGCGAGCGCACCGGCAACGTCTGCCTGGTGACCCTCGGGCTCAACCTCTTCAGCCAGGGCGTCGACCCCATGATCGACTTCAGCGACATCGACGAGGTCCGCCGCGCGGTCGAGCACTGCAACCAGCTCGACGTCCACGCCCGCCACCCCTACGCCGGCGACCTCGTCTACACCGCCTTCTCCGGCTCCCACCAGGACGCGATCAAGAAGGGCTTCGAGGCGCTCGAACGCGACGCCGCCGCCGCCGGCGTGCCGGTCGAGCAGTTCCGGTGGGGCGTGCCCTACCTGCCGATCGACCCGCACGACGTCGGGCGCAGCTACGAGGCCGTCATCCGGGTCAACAGCCAGTCCGGCAAGGGCGGCGTGGCGTACGTGCTCAAGAACGAGCACGCGCTCGACCTGCCCCGGCGCATGCAGATCGAGTTCTCCCGGATCGTGCAGGAGGTCGCCGACGGCGAGGGTGGCGAGGTCAGCCCGACGCGCATCTGGTCGCTGTTCGGGTCCACCTACCTGGAGCGCAGCGCGCCGCTGCGCCTCGTGTCGCACTCGATCACCTCCGGCGAGGTCGACCGCATCGAGGCCGTCGTCGAGCACGACGGGCAGACCCGCACGCTGGTCGGCACCGGCAACGGTCCGATGGCCGCGTTCGTCCACGCGCTCGCCGACCTCGGCGTCGACGTCCGGGTGCTCGACTACGCCGAGCACGCGACCGGGTCGGGCGAGAACGCGCAGGCCGCGTCCTACGTCGAGGCCGCGGTCGCCGGCCGCGTGCTGTGGGGCTGCGGGGTGCACCCGAGCATCGTCACGAGCTCGCTGCGCGCGCTGGTCAGCGCCGTCAACCGCGCGTCCCAGTAGTCGGGACGGCCGTCCCAGTCCCGGTAGGGTCCGCCGCCATGAGCACGCGCCTGGCGGTTCTCGGCGGCGACGGTATCGGGCCGGAGGTCACGGCGGTCGGTCTCGACGTCCTGCAGGCTGTGCTGCCGGACGTCGAGACCACCGACTACGACCTCGGCGGGCGCGCGTACCGCCGGACGGGGGAGGCGCTGCCCGACAGCGTGCTCGAGGAGCTGCGCGGGCACGACGCGATCCTGCTCGGCGCGGTCGGCGACCCGACGATCCCGCCCGGGGTCATCGAGCGCGGTCTGCTGCTGCGGCTGCGCTTCGCGCTCGACCACGCGGTGAACCTGCGCCCGGTGCGACGGTTCCCCGGCGTGTCCGGCCCGCTCGGCGACACGGCCTTCGATCTGGTCGTCGTCCGCGAGGGCACCGAGGGCCCGTACGTCGGCAACGGCGGGGCCATGCGCACTGGCACCCCGTACGAGGTCGCCACCGAGGTCAGCCTCAACACGGCGTACGGCGTGGAGCGGGTGGTGCGCGACGCGTTCCGCCGCGCGCAGGACCGCCGCGGGCACCTCACGCTGGTGCACAAGACCAACGTGCTCGTGCACGCCGGCGGGCTGTGGCGGCGGATGACCGACGAGGTGGCCCGCGAGTTCCCGGACGTCGAGGTCGCCTACTCCCACGTCGACGCCGCCGCGATGTTCCTCGTCACCGACCCCGGCCGGTTCGACGTCGTCGTCACCGACAACCTCTTCGGCGACATCCTCACCGACATCGGCGCGGCGATCGGCGGGGGCATCGGCCTGGCCGCCAGCGGCAACCTCGACGTGTCGGGCACCAACCCGAGCATGTTCGAGCCGGTGCACGGCAGCGCCCCCGACATCGCCGGACAGGGTGTCGCCGACCCCACGGCTGCCGTGCTCAGCGTGGCGCTGCTGCTTGGGCACCTCGGCCACGCCGACGCCGCCGCCCGGGTTGAGGCGGCCGTCGCCGCCGACCTCGCCGAGCGGCCGGACAGCCCGCGCACCACGGCGCAGGTCCGCGACGCCCTGCTCGCCCGGCTCGGCTGACCCGAGCCGCTCGGCGGGGCTACCGTTCGACGTCCGGGTGAGCGCAGAGGGAGTCCACGTGCAGTTCGAGGTCCAGCCCACTGGCACGCCGGCCGACGCGGAGGCGCGCGCGCAGGTCCTCGCCGACCCGGCGTTCGGGCGCGTGTTCAGCGACCACATGGTCAGCGGCCAGTGGAGCGAGGAGCGGGGCTGGCACGACGGCCGGCTGGTGCCGTACGCGCCGCTGCAACTCGACCCGGCCTGCGTGGTGCTGCACTACGGCCAGGAGGTCTTCGAGGGGCTCAAGGCCTACCGCCAGGCCGACGGCGGCGTCGCGCTGTTCCGCCCCGAGCGCAACGCCGCGCGCCTCGCGCGCAGCTGCCGCCGCCTCGCGCTGCCGCTGCTGCCCGAGGAGGACTTCGTCGCCGCCTGCGAGCTGCTGGTCCGCACCGACGCCGCGTGGGTGCCCGAGGGTGAGGGCACAAGCCTCTACCTGCGGCCGTTCATGTACGCCGACGAGGTGGGCCTCGGCGTGCGGCCCAGCCAGTCGGCCCGCTTCCTCGTCATCGCGAGCCCGGCCGGCAACTACTTCTCCGGCCCGCTGCGCCCGGTGTCGCTGTGGCTGTCGCAGGAGTACACGCGGGCGGCGCCCGGCGGCACAGGTGCGGCCAAGACCGGCGGCAACTACGCCGCCAGCCTCGTGGCGCAGCAGGAGGCGATCGAGCACGGATGCGACCAGGTCGTGTTCCTCGACGCGGTCGAGCACCGCTGGGTCGAGGAGCTCGGCGGGATGAACTTGTTCTTCGTCTACGACGACGGCACCATCGCCACCCCGGAGCTGACCGGCACCATCCTCGAGGGCGTCACCCGCGACAGCGTCCTCACGCTGGCCCGCGAAGCCGGTCATACCGTCGAGGAGCGCCGGGTCGACGTCGACGAGTGGCGCAAGGGCGCCGTCGACGGTCGGGTCGTCGAGGTGTTCGCCTGCGGCACCGCGGCGGTGATCACCCCCGTCGGTGCGCTGCGCTGGCCGGGCGGGGAGGCGGTGGCGGGTGACGGCCGGCCCGGGCCGGTGACCACGGCGCTGCGCTCCCGCCTCCTGGACCTCCAGTACGGCCGGGTCACGGACACGCACGGCTGGGTGCGCCGGGTGGTCTGACCGCCGGTCCCGCGGCCGCCCTGCCCGGGCGCCGCGCCGTCCGTCGGCCTTCGAGGCGCCCCACGCCGGCCACGCCTCCTGGACGGGCCGCCGTCGGAGGCCTACCGTCGGCGCGCCCGTCCTCCAGGAGGTGTCCCGTGCTCGTCCGCGACGCGATGTCGACCGAACTGCTGACCGTGGGGCCGGCGCACACGCTGCGCCAGGCCGCGGTGCTGATGGCGGCCCGCAAGGTCGGCGCCGCGCTGGTCCTCGACCCGGACAGCGAGGGCCCCGGCATCGTCACCGAGCGCGACGTGCTCGAGGCGGTCGCGGCGGGCCAGGACCCGGAGACCGAGGTCGTCGGCGACCACCTGACGCCGGACGCCGTGACCGCGGAGCCGAGCTGGCCGCTGGACAAGGCCGCCGCGGCCATGCTGAACGGCGGCTTCCGGCACCTCGTCGTCTGTGACGGCCCAGAGATCATCGGCGTGCTGTCGGTGCGCGACCTGGTGAACGCCTGGAGCCGGGCGTCGTTCGCCGGGTCGGGGACCTAGGCCTGCAGGCTGTACCGGCTCCTGTACGACCTCGCCGGCGACCTCGACCTCGGGCGCATGCTGCAGGGCGTCCGCGAGGGCGTGGTCGCGCGGCTCGGTCCGCCAGGCGGGCGACAGGGCGAGGGCGGCTGGCAGGCGTTCGACCGGGGGTGGAGGGGCAGGGGGAGCGCATGATCCTCGTGACCGGAGCCACCGGCAACGTCGGCGGCGCGCTCGTCAGCCGGCTCTCCCAGTCGGGCGCCCAGGTCCGCGCGCTCGTGCGCACGCGCGAGCGCGGCGACAACCTGCGCGGCTTCGACGTCGACCTCGCGGTCGGCGACTACGACGACCCGGAGGCGCTGCGCCTCGCCGTCCGGGGCGCCGACCGGGTGTTCCTGCTCAGCCCGTCCGGCCCGCGCATGGCCGAGCAGGAGCTGGCCGTCGTGCAGGCGGTGCAGGACGAGGCGCCGGGCGCGCGGGTCGTCAAGCTGGCGGCGGCGGGGTTCGACGCCGACGGCGAGCCGTCGGTGCGCTTCCTCGCGGCCCACCGGCGGGTCGTGCGCGGGCTCGCGGACGCCGGGCTGCCGGCCACGGTGCTCGCGCCCACGTCCTTCATGCAGAACCTGCTCGGCCAGGCGGCGACGGTGCAGGAGCAAGGCGCGCTGTACGGCGCCGCCGGCGACGGCGCCCTCGCCCACGTCGACGCCCGCGACGTGGCCGCCGTCGCCGCCCACGTGCTGACCAGCGACGGGCACGAGGGCGCGACGTACACGATCACCGGCCCCGAGGCGCTCAGGTACGCGCAGGTGGCGCAGGTGTTCACGTCGGTGCTCGGCAAGGAGGTCCGCTACGTCGACGTCCCTCCGGCGGGGCTGCGCGACTCGCTCGTCGGCGCCGGCTGGGACCCCTGGGTCGCCGAGGGCGTGGCGGAACTGTCCGACCACTACCGGACCGGCGGGGCCGAGCAGGTGACCGACGAGGTCGAGAAGGCCACGGGGCGGGGTGCGCGGAGCCTCGAGCAGTTCCTCACCGAGCACCGCGCCGTCTTCGGCTAGCGGTCTTCGCCTAGCCTCGCCCGGGTGCGCATCGCCCGCTTCGCCGTCGCCGGCGAGATCTCCTACGGCCTCGTCGAGGGCGCGGGGGAGGACCCCGCCGACCTGACGGTGGCGACGCTCGCCGGGCACCCGCTGTTCGACCCCACGCCGACCGGACGCAGCCTGCCGCTGTCGTCCGTGCGGCTGCTCGCTCCGACCCAGCCGATCAACGTGGTCTGCATCGGCAAGAACTACGCGGAGCACGCCGCGGAGATGGGCGGGCCGGCCCCGGCGTCGCCGGTGGTCTTCCTCAAGCCCGCCACCTCCGTCGTGGGGCCCGGCGACCCGGTGCGGCTACCGCGCGACAGCGCCCGGGTCGACCACGAGGCCGAGCTCGCCGTCGTGATCGGTAAGCCGGCCCGCGACCTCACGCCGGACGACGCGCTCGGCCACGTCTGGGGCTACACCGCCGCCAACGACGTCACCGCGCGCGACCACCAGAAGTCCGACGGCCAGTGGACCCGCGGCAAGGGGCACGACACCTTCTGCCCGCTCGGGCCGTGGCTGGAGACCGACCTCGACCCGTCCGCGGTCGGCGTGCAGTGCAGCGTGGACGGCGCGCTGCGCCAGGACGGCAACACCCGCGACCTGCTGCACGACGTCCCCTCGGTGCTGGCCTTCATCACGTCGTTCATGACCCTGCTGCCCGGCGACGTCGTGCTCACCGGCACCCCCGCCGGCGTCGGGCCGCTGCAGCCCGGCGCGACGGTGTCGGTGCGCGTGCAGGGCGTCGGGACCCTCACCAACCCGGTCGTGGCGCGGTGAGCGTGCGCGTCCGGGTCGCGCCCTCCCCGACGGGCGACCCGCACGTCGGGACGGCGTACATGTCGCTGTTCAACCTGGCCTTCGCCCGGCAGCAGGGCGGGCAGTTCGTGCTGCGCGTCGAGGACACCGACCGGGCGCGGTTCCGCGAGGACAGCGAGCAGCAGGTCTACGACACGCTGCACTGGCTCGGCCTCGACTGGGACGAGGGACCGGACAAGGGCGGGCCGTACGCGCCGTACCGGCAGAGCGAGCGGCTCGACACCTACCGGCCGCACGTGGAGCGGCTGCTCGAGCAGGGCGGGGCGTACCGGTGCTGGTGCACCGCCGAGCGGCTGCAGGCGATGCGCGAGGAGCAGCAGCGGGCGAAGCGGCCCACCGGCTACGACCGGCTGTGCCTGGGCATGACCGCCGAGGAGCGCGCCCTGCTGCCCGGGTACGCCCAGACGCCGGTCGTGCGCCTGCTCGTGCCCGACGACGTGCCGCTGTCGTTCGTCGACCTCGTCCGGGGCGAGGTGTCCGCGCCGCGGCCGGACGACCAGGTGCTGCTCAAGGCGGACGGCTTCCCGACGTACCACCTCGCCGTCGTCGTCGACGACCACCTCATGGACATCACCCACGTGGTGCGCGGTGAGGAGTGGATCAGCTCGACGCCCAAGCACCTGCTCCTCTACGACCTGCTCGGCTGGTCGCGCCCGCAGTTCGCGCACATGCCGCTGCTGCGCAACGTCGACAAGAGCAAGATCAGCAAGCGGAAGAACCCCGCGGCACGCCTCACCTGGTTCCAGGAGCAGGGCTACCTGCCCGAGGCGCTGCGCAACTTCCTCGGGCTGCTCGGCTACTCGGTACCCGACCCCAGCCACCCCGACGTCGCGAAGGAGGTCTTCGGCCTCGACGAGATGGTCGCGACCTTCGACTGGGCGCGGGTCAACACGGTCGGGCCGGTGTTCGACCTCGACAAGCTCGCCTGGCTGAACGGCCACTACCTGCGCGAGCTGGACCCCGACGACCTCGCCGAGCGGGTGCTGCCGCACCTGCACGCGGCCGGGCTGGTCACCGACCCGGCGACGGCCGAGCAGCGGGCCGCCGTCCGCGGGCTCGTGCCGCTCGTCCAGACCCGGATGGCGCTGCTGTCGGAGGCTCCCGCGCTCGCGCGGTTCCTGCTCGTGCCGGAGGGGCAGTTCGGCATCGACCCCGCCGCGGCCGACAAGCACCTCGGCGACGGTGCCGCGCCCGTCCTGCGCGCGGCCGCCGACGCGCTCGACGGCCTCGCGGACTGGACCAGCGAGACGGTGCAGGCCGCGATGGACGCCGCGCTGCTCGAGGGCGGGCTCGGGCTCAAGCGCGGCAAGGCGTACGCGCCGGTGCGGGTGGCGGTCACCGGCGCCGGCGTCAGCCCGCCGCTGCCGGAGTCGATGGCGCTGCTGGGCAGGGAGCGCACCCTGCGTCGGCTGCGCGCTGCGGCGGGCGTCGGCTAGAGTGCCTCTGCCGCTCAGGCCGACGCGCGGGGGCGGAGCCATTGGGGTATGGGGTAATTGGCAGCCCGACTGATTCTGGTTCAGTTAGTCTTGGTTCGAGTCCAGGTACCCCAGCAGCGCCCGTCGGGACAGAGCGACTGGTGCCGGGCTGCTAGGGTTGTGAAGGTCCCGGCCCCCGTCGTCTAGCGGCCTAGGACGCCGCCCTCTCACGGCGGTAGCGACGGTTCGAATCCGTTCGGGGGTACACGCGGCGAGGCCCGGTCACGATGTGGCCGGGCCTCTGCGCTGTCCGGGGTCCCTGCGGCGCCCGTGCCGTCGGGCCGCTCAGCCGCCGTTCAGCCGATGACCGACATGCGGGCGCGGGCCCGCCGCGACGCGTAGTCGCGGCAGCAGTCGTCGCACGCGCAGCGGCCGGCCGCCGACAGCAGCAGCACCGCCGGGACCCGGACGACGTCGCCGTCCGCCCGCCGCACGGGCACGGTGACGTGCGCGTCGTCGTCGTCGTAGCTCCCGGCAGGTCCGGGCTCGACCAGGCGCAGAGCGGGCAACGCGACCTCCGGGAGAGCGGCAGCGGGTGTGCGTCGAGCCTGCGACGACAGCGGCGCGTCCGCCATGACCACTCCGGGTGGTTGTGTCCCGCCGACCGGACCAGACGACCCGCCGGACTCTTGCCGGGAAACTCAACGCGTGCTGAACTCAACGCATGACGAACTCCTGGGCCGTGCAGGCCCGAGAGCTGCATGTGACGCGGGGCGGACGGCAGGTGCTGTCGGGCCTGACCTTCTCCCTGCCGGCCGGCTCGATCACCGGACTGCTCGGCCCCAGCGGCTGCGGCAAGACGACGCTCATGCGCGCGGTCGTCGGCGTGCAGCAGGGCGTGAGCGGCGAGCTCACCGTGCTCGGCCGCCGCCCCGGCGACCCGGCGCTGCGCGAGCGGGTGGGCTACGTGACCCAGGCTCCGGCGGTGTACGGCGACCTCAGCGTGCGGGCGAACCTGCGCTACTTCGCCGACGTCCTCGGCGCCGACCCCGCGCGCGTCGACGGCGCGCTCGACGCCGTCCGGCTGACCGCGCAGGCCGGTCGGCGGGTCGACACGCTGTCGGGCGGGCAGCGCGCCCGCGCCTCGCTGGCCACGGCGCTGCTCGGCGCTCCCGAGCTGCTCGTCCTCGACGAGCCGACCGTCGGGCTCGACCCCCTCGTGCGGCGCGACCTGTGGCGGCTGTTCGACGACCTGGCGTGCAGCGGGACGACGCTGCTCGTGTCCAGCCACGTCATGGAGGAGGCGACCCACTGCTCCCGCCTGCTGCTGGTCCGCGAGGGCCGGCTGGTCGCCGACGAGCCGCCGGCCGCGCTGCTCGCGCGCACCGGGACGGCGGACGTCGACGCGGCGTTCCTCGCCCTGGCCGCGGCCTCGCCCGCGACGGTGGTTGCGTGATGTCGGCCCGACGCGTGCTGGGCACGGCCCGCCGTGTGCTGGTGCAGCTGCGCGCCGACCCCCGGACCGCGGCGATGCTGCTCGTCGTCCCGGTCGTGCTGCTGACGCTGCTGCGCTTCGTCTACGACGAGGCGCCGCAGGTGTTCGACCGGATCGGGGCGCCGCTGCTCGCGCTGTTCCCGCTCATCACGATGTTCCTCGTGACGTCCGTGGCGATGCTGCGCGAGCGGACGACGGGCACGCTCGAGCGGCTGCTCACGACGCCGCTGTCGAAGGGGGACCTGCTCGCCGGCTACACGCTCGCGTTCGGGCTGGTGGCCGTCGTCCAGACGGTCGTGGCCAGCGCGGTGGTGCTCGGGCCGCTGGGGCTGGACCTGCCCTCGAGCGCCGGCCCGGTCGTGCTGCTCGCCGTCGCGGACGCGCTGCTCGGCACGGCGCTGGGGCTGCTGCTGTCGGCCTTCGCGCGCTCGGAGTTCCAGGCGGTGCAGTTCCTGCCCGCGGTGATCCTGCCGCAGCTGCTGCTGTGCGGGCTGCTCGCCGACCGCTCCCGGATGTCCGCGCCGCTGCAGCTGCTGTCGGACCTCATGCCGCTGAGTTACGCCGTCGACGGCATGCAGCGGCTGTCCGCGGCGCCCACCGGGCTGGACGGCCGGGTCGGGATCGACCTGGCCGTGGTGCTCGGCGTGGCGGCCGTGGCCGTCGTCCTCGGGGCGGCGACGCTGCAGCGCCGTACTCCGTGAGCCCCCGCAGCGGGCGTCGTCCGGGGGAGAGCGGGACGCGCGAGGCGATCCTGCGCGAGGCGCGCGTGTCGTTCGCGCGGGAGGGCTACCGCCGCACGACCGTGCGCGGCGTCGCGGGCGCCGCCGGCGTCGACCCGGCGCTGGTGCACCACTTCTTCGGGTCTAAAGACGGGCTGTTCGTCGCGGCGATGGAGCTGCCGGTCGACCCGCGCGCGGTGCTCCCCGCGCTGCTCGCCGAGGGCCTGGACGGCCTGGGGGAGCGGCTCGCCCTGGCCTTCCTCGGCGTCTGGGACGCGAGCCCCCAGCAGGCTCCGCTGCTCAACCTGCTGCGCAGCGCCGTCGAGCACGAGGCGGCGGCCCACATGCTGCGCGACTTCCTCACCTCGGTCGTGCTCGCCACGCTGCGGGAGGCCCTGCCCGGGCCGGATGCGCCGCTGCGCGCCTCGCTCGTCGCGGCGCACATGCTCGGCGTGGCGGTCGCCCGCTACGTGCTGCACCTCGAGCCGCTGGCCAGCGCCGACGCCGCGACGGTGGCCCGGCAGGTGGGGCCGGCGCTGCAGCGCTACCTCACACCCGGCTGAGCTCGGCCGCGGCTGCGCAGACCGCCTCGGCGTGCAGCCGCCCGGGGCTGCGGGTCAACCGCTCGAGTGGCCCGCTGACGCTGACCGCCGCGACGACGCCGTCCCGGCTGCGGACCGGCGCCGACACCGAGGCGACCCCCTGCTCGCGCTCGGCCACCGACGCCGCCCAGCCGCGGCGGCGCACCTCGGCGAGCACGCGGGGGGTGAAGGCGGCGGCCTGCAGCAGCGGGTCCTGCGGCGTCCAGGCGAGCAGCACCTGGGCGGCCGACCCGGCGGTCAGCGGCAGCACGCTGCCCACGGGGACCGTGTCGCGCAGGCCGCTGCCCCGCTCGGACGCCGCGACGCACACGCGCCGGTCGCCCTGCCGGCGGTAGAGCTGCGCGCTCTCGCCGGTCGTGTCGCGCAGCCGGGCCAGC
>JALYMN010000206.1 GCA_030773675.1 Actinomycetota bacterium | reverse complement strand
AGACCGCCACACCGTTCGCCTGTGCCCAGGCCCGGACCTGCTTGGGGTCGACGTCGCTGGATGCCGGCTGCCGAGCCCCACCGGCCCGACGTCCGCTGCTGCGCGAAGGCTGCACACAACCGGACTTCTCCGCGGCCGCGATGTACGGAGCGAGCGCGTCGTCGAAGTCGGCGGCGTTCGAATCGTTCAGATCGATCGTGAAGCTCCTGCCTCGGAAGCTGAACTCGATGGACTGAGTGGCCTCACTTCCGTCGAGGTCGTCAGTCAGCTGGATGACGGTCTGCTTGGCCATAGTGGCTCCTTGCATGTCGAGGACAGAGCGTGACCGACACTATAGGCAGGAAGGTGAGAATCCACGGTCCATATGCAAGCGGTCGACGTGACTTAGCCCTCGATTACCGGACGGGACTACCTGTCGCAGTGACCTGCGGTCGACATCGCACAGGTATCAGCGGCAGCGTTGCGCCTCGCAGAGCGACTGCTGCCTTCTGCGCCGTCCAGGGATTATCAGGGTCCGCATTGCGTCGGATGCGATCGCGGGCGGCCGCGTTCTGCACACCGGGGTGCCGTCCCTCGCCAAGGTCGCGTACCCAATATGCGGCGGAGCGGCCAGCGTCCTGGTGCGTGCGGGCCTTTGGTGGCGACGGTGTCGTTGTGCGCGTCGGGGGACCGCCATGCGTAGCTTGCCCGCTGGGCGCCGTCGCCTGGACCCTGAGCCGTTGCCGTGTCTGCCTGTGGCCCGGCGGTTCACGCCACAAGGTCGACTGCCTCGGCCGGAAGTCGCCCCTTGAGGGAACGCGCTGCGCTGCGCCGATGCGGTTCAGGGCGCGGACGAGCACTGAACACGCACTCGTTGTTGAGTGCCAAGTGCCACCGGGGGCCGTTAGGGTCCTTGGGCGGGGCGCCACCGATGCGCGGCTGTGACATGGCGTCGCCCGCCGGTTCAGCCCGGAACTCACCGAAGCGGGACGAAGTCTTGTCGACCGATGCGACCCTTCCGACGTCGGTCCGTGGTCTGGCGTTGCTGCGGTTCGTCAGCGGCTCGCGGCTTCGGTGAGTCGTGGCCGTCGGTAGTCGTCCGTCGGCGGGCGGCTCGCAGCTGAGTCTGATGGGTGACCTGGACGCGCTGCGCTCACGGATCGTGGAGCTCGAGGCCGACAACGCCCACCTGCTCGGGATGCTGAAGATCTCAAAGCAGGATGGCAGGCGCCCGGGAGCGGCCCCGACGGTGATGTTCGACGCTGCGCCGGGGACGGTCACGGCGGAGTCGCCCGCGGAGGAGAAGGTCGCGTTCTACGCGAGCTTGTTCCGGGCCCGCAGTGACGTGTACGCGGTCCGGTGGGACAGCGACCGCACCGGCCGCGGCGGCTGGATGCCTGCCGTGCAGGGCGGGTTCCGCAAGGGCGTTCGCCCGGCCGATCGGCACTACCTACCGCTCACGGAGGACGTGGTCACCCGCCACCTGGCGGGAGACCTGGAGATCGGCCTGTACCCGCTGCTCGACAACGACCGGTGCCACTGGCTCGCAGCGGACTTCGATGGCTCCACCGCAATGCTCGATGCCCTGGCGTACGTGAAGGCCGCTCGTGCCTGCGGAATGACGGCCGCCCTCGAGGTGTCCCGCTCGGGCGCAGGCGCTCACGTCTGGGTCTTCTTCCCCTCAGCCGTGCCCGCGGCCCAGGCCCGGCAGCTCGGCACCGGCCTTCTGCGTGAGGCCATGACCATGGCCGGGCGGCTCAACCTGGCGAGCTACGACAGGCTCTTTCCGTCGCAGGACCTGCTCCCTTCGGGAGGGATCGGCAACCTGATCGCTGCTCCTCTGCAGGGTCGCCGGCGCCGGACGGGCACGACGGTGTTCCTGGACCTCGCCACCCTCGAACCGCACGAGGACCCGTGGAGCTACCTCTCGTCGCCCCCGCGCGTCAGCCCCGCGGAACTGACCCGCGCCGGAGCGCGGCTCGGGACGCTGCGTACGGGCAGCAGCGTCGACAGGATCGTCAAGCCGAGCGCGACGAAGATCGACGTGCCGGTGCCCCGGTCGGTCGACGTCGAGCTCAGCGGCACCATCCGGGTCAAGGCAGCCTCGCTGCCACCGGCCTTGCTCTCGACCCTGCGACATGCGGCGTCGATGCCCAACCCCGCCTTCTACGACCGAGAGCGGCGTCGGCAGTCGACCTGGGACACGCCCCGCTTTCTCCGCCTCTACGACGAGACGGTGGAGGGTGACCTGCTGCTGCCCCGGGGCATGTACGACCGCCTCGCAGCGCTGCTCGAGCGCGCGGGGAGCAGCATGGTCGTGACGGCCGATCTGCGCAGCGACGGCAGCCCGCAGGAGCTCCACTCCGCCGCGACGCTGACGGCGGAGCAGCACGCAGCGCACGACGCCCTGCTCGGTCCCGACCTCGGCGTGCTCGTGGCTCCCCCTGGCGCCGGCAAGACGGTGATGGCCAGCGCCGTCATCGCATCCCTCGGCGTCTCGACGTTGGTGCTCGTCGACCGCAAGGCCCTCGCCGACCAGTGGCGCACGCGCCTGCGCGAGCTGCTCGGCGTCAAGGTGGGCCAGCGTGGCGGCGGCAGGACCAAAACTACCGGCGTTGTCGACGTCGCGACACTGCAGGCGCTGGCCCGCGCCGAGGACGTGAGCTCTTGGACCAAGGACTACGGACTCATCGTCGTCGACGAGTGCCATCACGTGCCGGCAGCCGCCTTCACCCACGCTGTCTCCCAGATCGCCGCTCGGCGTTGGCTCGGCCTGACCGCGACGCCCTATCGCCGCGACCAGCTCGACGACCTCATCGCCCTCCAGATCGGCCCGATCCGGCACACGGTCGCAAGGGCGACACGAGACACCCTCACGTCCGTCGACGCTCCTGTCCCGGACCCGGTACTGCGTGTGCATCCCACCAGCTACACCTACGACGGCGACGCGAGCCCACAGTCGCCCGGAGGCATGGCGGCCATCTACCGCGACCTCGTCGCTGACGACGACCGGCTTCAGCAAGTTGTCCAGGACGTCATCGACGCCCGCGAGCGCGGACGACACAGCCTGGTACTCACGCAGTGGACCAGCCACCTCGAACGGCTGACCATCGCACTCACCGCCCGTGGCCACGGACCTGTCGTCCTGCGCGGCGGCATGGGGGCCAAGCACCGAACCGCGGCCCTCGCGAAGCTGCAACAGCCCGACGCCGATGAACCGCTCCTCGTCGTCGCCACGGGACCGTTCGTCGGGGAGGGCTTCGACTGTCCCGCCCTCGACACCATGTTCCTCGCCGCACCCATCGCGTTCAAGGGACGGCTCGTGCAGTACGTCGGACGCATCCTGCGCCCCTACCCCGGCAAGACGACAGCCGAGGTGCACGACTACCACGACGTCTGCGAAGGAGTTCTCGCGTCATCGTTGGCCAAGCGGGCGCCCGGTTACCTCAGCCTCGATTCCCCGACCCTCGATGACGGGCGCTTCGCCTTTGTGTTCGGTGAAGCAGGCACAGTGAGCAGCAGTGAGGCTGTCGGAGGACCGCCCTTCGGTTAGCGGCTGTGACGGCACGAGTGCCCACGGCCCTGCACCCGGCTCGGTGACGCAGAGTGCATTCACCCGTGGCGGAAGCCATCCGCCGTGTCAGGACACCGATGCACACGTGAAGGAGTCGCCCCGGCACAGCAGTCCGAAGGGACGGCGACGCAAGCGCCGTCACAACCGAGAGGATCATGTGCATCTGGCCCCTTGTGGGTGGTTGTCCCGGTCGAGCGGCGCGGCGATGTCCGCTCATGTCGATGTGCGGGCGGCCAACCTCACTGGACTGAGAACAAGTCGGTCAAAGGCGGCGGCACGCCCGGGTCGTGCCGAAAGCGGCCACCGGCCGAGGGTGGTCGCCACCATCGCGGGACACGGGCCGTGGGAGGCACGACAAGGGGATCTCGTGCGGCGTTGCCGTCGATGAGGTCTTCACGACGATGGCCACCAGGTGGCGTCGCGCTAGAGCGCGCGTCAGCCCACCGCCGGCGCCGAGCGCAACGTAGCGGCTCGAGGTCCACGACCGGGTACGGCGGGGGCGACAACCTTCCCGGGGCACCCTCCGTGAAGGACCGGACGGGCGCTGCGGCTCGAGGCCGTTCTGAGCCGACGGCCGGAGCGCGGCGTTGCGTGCCCCGCATGGCTGGACGGCGGTAGCAACACTTTCGCGCCCGCGCCCGAGCCCGCTCGAGCGCTGGCACCATGGGCGCGTGGACCGAGAGCGAAGCGCGC
>JALYMN010000205.1 GCA_030773675.1 Actinomycetota bacterium | reverse complement strand
GCTCGTCGCCGCGGTGCGCGCGACGGCCGGGGACGAGCGGGACCGCGTGCGGTCGCGGCTGCTCGAGCTGTTCAGCGTGCTCGACCCCGAGGACCCGCGTGTCGTGGCCGGACGTCGCAAGCTGGCGAACGCCCTGTTCTAGGCGCACCCCCCGCGCGGGCCGCCGTCGGCAGGCGCCGGGGGGTCCCCGCGCGGGGGAGCAGCGTCAGTCGACCAGCGCCGCGTAGACGAGCTGCCGCAGCTCGGTGCGGATCGGGTAGGTGCTCGACGGCACGAGCTGCGTGTAGAAGTGCGCAGTGAGCTGCTCGGCCGGGTCGACCCAGAACGCGGTGCTGGCCAGCCCGCCCCAGGTGTGCTCGCCCGGGTTGGTCGGCACCTTGTACTCCACGGGGTCGACGACGACGCCGAAGCCGAGCCCGTAGCCCATCCCGTCGTACGCCGTCTCGGCGAACGAGCCGCGGCCGAGCTCGGACAGCGTGCGCCCGCCCGGCAGGTGGTTGCGGGTCATGAAGGCGAGCGTGCGCGGCCCGAGCAGGCGCACCCCGTCGAGCTCACCGCCGCGCACGAGCATGCCGGTGAAGCGGGCGTAGTCGGCGGCGGTGGAGACGAGCCCGCCTCCGCCGCTGAGCATCCCGGACGGCGCGAGCGCGCCCTGCCCGAGCGCGTCGTGGCGCAGCGCCGGGCCGCCCGCAGGGTCGGGCTGGTAGAGCGCGGCGAGCCGGGCGGCGTCCGCAGCCTCGACGTGCCAGCGGGTGTCGGACATGCCGAGCGGGCGCAGCACGCGCTCGGTGAACACCGCGTCGAGCGGCTGCCGGGTGAGCACCTCGACGAGCCGGCCGAGCACGTCGCTGGCCACCGAGTAGTTCCAGGCCGAGCCCGGCTCGAAGACCAGCGGCAGCGAGGCCCAGCGCGCGCACATGGTCGCGAGGTCGTCGTGCGGGTTGGCCAGCGGGTCGGCGCCGGCCCGCAGGTACAGCTCGTCGACGACGCTCGACCGGGTGAAGCCGTAGGACAGCCCGGACGTGTGGCTGAGCAGGTGCCAGACCCGGATCGGCTGCGTCGCCGGCACGGTCTTCGGCTGGTCGGCGTTGCCGCCCACGAGCACCCGCAGGTCGGCGAACTCCGGCAGGTGGCGGGCCAGCTCGTCGTTGAGCGAGAACGCGCCCTCCTCGAACAGCTGCATCGCGACGACCGCCGTCACCGGCTTGGTCATCGAGTAGACGCGCCAGAGCGTGTCCGGCTCGACCGGCAGCCCCGCCTCGCGGTCGCGGTCGCCGTACATCGAGGAGTGCACGACCTGACCGCGCCGGGTGACGAGCACCTGCCAGCCGGCGAGGCGCCCGTCGTCGACGTACCGGGCGAGGTGGCGGTCGATCCGCCGCAGCCGGTCGGCGTCGACGCCGACCTCGGCCGGGTCGACCCGGACCTCGGTGCCGCCCGACGTCAGCGTCACGCCGGGCCGTCGCTGGCCAGCCAGACCGTCGCGAGCGGCGGCACGAGCAGCGTGGTGGACGCCGGCTGCCCGTGCCAGCTCTCGTCGGCCGCCTCGACCGCGCCGCCGTTGCCGACGCCGCTGCCGGAGTAGCCCTCGGCGTCGGTGTTGACGACCTCGCGCCAGGTGCCGGCCCAGGGCAGGCCGATCCGGTAGCCCTCGTGCGGCAGGCCGGCGAAGTTGCTGATGCAGGCGACCGCGGAGCCGTCCGCGCCGAAGCGCAGGAACGAGAAGACGTTGCCGGTGGAGTCGTTGGCGTCGATCCACGAGAAGCCGGCCTGCTCGTGGTCGAGCGTCCACAGCGCCGGCGTCGCCCTGTAGACCTCGTTGAGCTCCTTCACGAGCAGCGCCACGCCCCGGTGGTCGGGCAGGTCGAGCAGCCACCAGTCCAGCGAGCGCTCCTCGCTCCACTCCGACTCCTGGGCGAACTCCTGGCCCATGAACAGCAGCTGCTTGCCCGGGTGCGCCCACATGAAGGCGAGGTAGGCCCGGACGTTGGCCAGCTGCTGCCACCGGTCACCCGGCATCTTGCGCAGCAGCGAACCCTTGCCGTGCACGACCTCGTCGTGGCTGATCGGCAGGACGTAGTTCTCCGAGTAGGCGTAGACCATCGAGAACGTCATCTGGTGGTGGTGGTAGCCGCGGTAGACCGGCTCGCGCGCGACGTAGTCGAGCGAGTCGTGCATCCAGCCCATGTTCCACTTGAAGCCGAAGCCCAGGCCGCCGAGGTGGGTGGGGCGCGACACCCCCGGCCAGGCGGTCGACTCCTCGGCCACCGTGACGATCCCCGGCGTGCGCCGGTAGACGACGGAGTTCATCTCCTGCAGGAACGCCACCGCCTCGAGGTTCTCGCGGCCGCCGTACTGGTTCGGCAGCCACTCGCCCTCTTTGCGCGAGTAGTCCAGGTAGAGCATCGAGGCGACGGCGTCGACGCGCAGCCCGTCGACGTGGAACTCCTCGAGCCAGTACGTCGCGTTCGCGACGAGGAAGTTGCGGACCTCCCGGCGCCCGAAGTCGAAGACGAGCGTGCCCCAGTCCATCTGCTCGCCGCGGCGCGGGTCGGCGTGCTCGTAGAGCGGCGTGCCGTCGAAGCGCGCGAGCGCCCACTCGTCCTTGGGGAAGTGCGCGGGCACCCAGTCGACGATCACGCCGATGCCGGCCTGGTGCAGCCGGTCGACGAGGTGGCGGAACTCGTCGGGCGAGCCGAAGCGCGCGGTCGGGGCGTAGTAGCCGGTGACCTGGTAGCCCCACGACCCGCCGAACGGGTGCTCGGCGACCGGCAGCAGCTCGACGTGGGTGTAGCCGAGCCACGTCACGTAGTCGACGAGCTGGTCGGCGAGCTCGCGGTAGGACAGCCCCTGCCGCCACGAGCCGAGGTGGCACTCGTAGACGCTCATCGGCTGCGCGTGCGGGGAGGACTCCGCCCGCTGGGCCATCCACGCACCGTCGGACCACTCGTGCTGCGACTCCTCGACGACGCTCGCCGTCAGCGGCGGGATCTCGGTGCGCCGCGCCATCGGGTCGGCCTTCTCCCGCCACACGCTGTCGGCGCCGAGGACCGCGAACCTGTAGTGCGCGCCCGCGCCGATGTCGGGGACGAACACCTCCCAGACGCCGCTGCCGCCGAGCGAGCGCATGGGGTGTGCGCGCCCGTCCCAGCCGTTGAAGTCGCCGATGACCCGGACGCCACGCGCGTTCGGCGCCCAGACCGCGAACGAGACGCCGGTGACCTCGCCGCGCGCGCTGTCGTAGCGCCGCACGTGCGAGCCGAGGACCCGCCACAGCTGCTCGTGCCGGCCCTCGCCGATGAGGTGCAGGTCGACCTCGCCGAGCGTCGGCAGGTAGCGGTACGGGTCGTCGGCGGGGTAGGTCTGCCCGGAGTAGGTGACCTCGAGCCGGTAGTCCGGCACGGTGTCGCGGGACAGCCGGGCCTCCCACACGCCGTCGGTCACGTGCTGCAGCTCGGTGCGCTCGTCGCCGACGACCACGACGACGCGCTCGGCGTCGGGACGCAGCGCGCGGACGACGAGCCCGCCCGGCACCGGGTGCGCGCCGAGCAGCCCGTGCGGGTCGTGGTGCGCCCCGCCGGCCAGGCGTTGCAGCTCCTCCACGGGCGGCCCGGCGACCGACAGGGCCGGCGCGCCGGTGGGAGCCGCCGCCGCGGGCTCGAGCCCCACCGCGTCGGCGGGCGGTGCGGCCGTGACCGTCTCGGGCTGGGCGTTGCCGGCGGTGGTCTCCACGGGCGGGGTCGTCTCCGTCACCTCGCTGGTCGTGGCCCGCTTCCGGGGCGCTCTGGGAGTCGTGGTGACCGCCCCGCTGGTCTTCGTCGCGCCGCCGGACTTGCTCGCCCTGGTCGCCTTGGCGGCCTTGGCC
>JALYMN010000204.1 GCA_030773675.1 Actinomycetota bacterium | reverse complement strand
TGCTCGGACACCAGGCCGCGGACGCTCTCGGGCAGGACGTCGTCGCGCTGCTGCACGACCCGGGCGAGCTGCAGCAGCGGGCGCAGCTGCTCGACGTGCCGGTGCAGTCAGTCGTGGCCCGCCTCGCCCAGACCGGGCAGGCCGAGACCCGGGACTGGACCTACCGCCGGCAAGACGGAACACAGCTCACCGTGGCCCTGTCGGTCACCCCGCTGCGGCACCGCTCCGGGGCGCTGCGCGGCTACCTGGGGGTCGCCGTCGACGTCACCGCCGTGCGCGAGCGGGAGCAGCAGCTGCGCCGGGAGACCGAGCAGCTGGCGCACCGAGCCAGCCACGACCCGCTGACCGGCCTGGCGAACCGCAGCCCCCTGCTGGACCGGCTGTCCCAGGCTGCGGCCGCCCAGCGCCGGCACGGGCGGCTCGCCGGCCTGCTGTATCTCGACGTCGACGGGCTCAAAACCGTGAACGACGTGCACGGGCACGCCGCCGGCGACGCCCTCCTCGTCGCCGTCGCCCAGCGACTGGCCTCCGCCGCCCGAGAAGGCGACCTGTGCGCCCGCTTAGGCGGCGACGAGTTCGCCCTGCTCGTCGAGGACCTGCACGACCAGGCTGAGCTCGACACCGTGGCCGACCGCGTCCACCGGCTCCTCGCCGATCCGGTGCGGCTCCCCGCACAGGGCGAGATCACGACCGCAGCCAGCATCGGCACCGCAGTCATCGACGCCGCCGACGGACCACAGACCGTCCTGGCCCGCGCCGACGCAGCCATGTACGCCAACAAGATCACCCGCCGTACGGCACGAGTGCCGCCCCCGACAGGACCCGACGCCGCCTCACGTGAACCGCAACGGCGTCCAGCCTGCCGCCGAACGCGCTGCTCTCAGGAGTGACTCTCAAGGCGCGGGGCGAGGAGGTCTTCCTTGGCGGCCGCAAGACCGACCCGCAGTGGGCGAACCGCCGCCGACTGCTCTGCGGCCGCGAGCGGCTCCGCCCCGACACGCTGGCCCGGCTGTGCCAACAGACGGCTGACGCCGCCCGCACCAAGGACCTCGGGGTCCGCGCGGCGCGGCAGTGGTCCGGCTTGTCCGCTGTTGACAGGTCCCCGTCGGACTGCGGATGGTAGGCGCTCCAGTACGGGGGGTAGCGCCTGTGCCTCGTGGCCCCTGCCTCTTGACCGCGGAAGAGACGGTGCTCATGGCACTGCCCGGCTCCTCGTCGTGGTGGACCAGCGCCGTGCGGGCGGTGCTGCCCCAACGTGGGGCGGTGGCCAACGCGCGGGAGGCAGTGCAGTCCGACCGGCGGGCAGCGGCTCGCCGGCGGGACGCCGGGTTGGGCTTCGCCCCGGGACCGGAGTGGTCCGGGGCTCCTGCGGAGTTCCCCAGCGCTGCCCAGGAGGTGCTGGCCGGCTTGCGGGAGCGGGTCGGGCTCGAGCTGTGGCTCGTCGCCGCCTTCGACCACGCCGACGGGCCCGGGGTGCTCGCCAGTTGCGGAGGAGCCGGCCTGCCCGTACCGGTGGAGACGGTCGCCGTGTGGGCCCGGTCAGTCGGCCGGCTGGTCCTGGCCGGGCGGGCACCGCGAGTCGCGCCCCGCCTGGCTGACCAGCCCGGCGCGGTCCGCGTCATCACCCCGACCGGGCAGCTCGCCGCCTATCTGGCGGTGCCGCTGCTGGCCGCCGACGGGACGCTGCTGGGCGTGCTGTACGGCGTCTCCGGGCGCGAGCAGCCTGCCACCCTGGCCGTCGGGCTACCCGAGGCCGAACGCGCCGCCCGGCTGCTGGGCACGCTGCTGGCCGCCGAGTCCGCCGCCCACGAGCGGGCCCGGGCGCTGGCCCTGGCCTACGCCCTCGCCGATCGGGACCCGGTGACCGGGCTGATGAACCGCCGCGGCTGGGAGACCCGCCTGACCGTGGAAGAGCAGCGCTGCCACCGCCACCAGCGGGCCGCGAGCGTCCTGGTCATCGACCTGACCGCCGCGGAACGCCACACCGTCCCGCCCGGTCGGACTCACGGCGGTGACCAGGTACGGGACGCCGCGCGGTTGCTCACCTCCGCCTGCCGGTCCGTCGACGTTCTCGCCCGACCCGACCAAGGACAGCTGACGGTCCTGGCTGTGGAGTGCGACGCGGAACGAGCGGCCGAGCTCGCCGACCGCCTACACAACCTGCTCCGCGCGGCGGGCCTCACCCCCTCGGTGGGCGTTGCTGCCCGCGACCGCCACCAGTCCCTGATCGACGCGTGGGATCAGGCCCTCGAGCAGACCCAGCACCCCGCACACCGCTGACGAAAGGCGTACTCCAGCCCGGGCAGACCGACGCCCAGGGCCATCTTCACCACGGTCGCTACCGCAGCGTGCGGGCCGGGGCGGCGGCCAGCGCGTCGACGATCCAGGTGTCGACCTAATGGGGACCGCCATGGTCCAGCCCAGCCAGCCGTCGGCGATCCGCGACGTCACGAACAGGGCGAGGGTGACCGGGCCGAGCACCACGGCGACCTTGGGCAGCACGCGGCGCCGGTACCGGGAGCGCAAGAGCCGGTACCGGGCCTCGGCGTACCGCCCGGCCCGCCGCCGACGCCACCTCACCGCCCCAGTATCCCGACCGCAGCGGCGGGCCGGGCCGCTCGTCCGGCCGCGACGGGAGCCCGCGCAGCGGCGCCACGAAAGGCAGCCGGGCCCATGATGAGAAGGGGAAGCTGGGCGGCGAACGGGTCCCCGGCAGCGAGCGCGGCCGGGT
>JALYMN010000203.1 GCA_030773675.1 Actinomycetota bacterium | reverse complement strand
GAGCACCAGCAGGGCGCCCACGGCGGAGCCCTTGCTCATCGCGCCCCGCCGGGCGGCCATCAGCACGGCCGTCGCGTCGACGGCTCCGAGGATCAGCCCGGCGCTCAGGGCGCGGCGCAGGTCGTCGTCCTCGGCCTGCAGCGTGCGCAGGCCGGCGAGAGCGTTGCGCGCGCCGACCATCCGCACGAGCAGCGGGACGGCCTTGTCGAGCGAGCGCACGCCGAACAGCCCGGCGGTGCGCGACGGCGCCACGACGGCCAGCGAGCCGAGGCCGATGGACAGCCAGCCCACCGCCTGGTGGGCGAAGTCGGGGTCGATCTGATCGATGGCGTCGGACAGGGACTCGAGGACGGCGGTGTCGGTCATGCCTCCGGAGGTGCCCGGCGACCCGGCCCGCACACGCCTCGACCCGCTCGCGTCGGCGACAGCGCCTCGTCGTCGCTCTGCTGCCCGTGCGTCCTGCGGACCGGCTTCGTCCGATCCTGGCGGCGCAGGACGTGCGGGAGCCGGCGTCCGGGCGTGCGTCCGGTGGACCGGACACGCCAGCCGCGGGCGGTGCAGGACGCGCACGCCGTGACCAGGACCATGCGCCTCGGGGGTGCTTGTCGTCGGAGGGCGGGCACGCTGTTGACATGACAACCCTGACCCCGCTGGCCGGCACCCCTACCGGGACGGGCCTGCCGCTGCTGCTGCTGCTGCACGGCATCGGCAGCGCCCGTCCCGACTGGGCGACCCTGCTGCCGCACCTCACGCCGGACTTCGACGTCCTCGCGCTGGACCTCCCCGGTCACGGCGACTCCCCGCCGGTCCCCGGTCGGCCGACGGTCGCTGCCCTAACCGACGCCGTCGAGGCCGACCTGGACGCGCGCGGCCTGTCGACCGTGCACGTCTTCGGCAACTCCCTCGGCGGACGCATCGCCCTCGAGCTGGCGCGCCGAGGCCGGGCCCGCTCGGTGGTCACGGTGGCGCCCTCGGGGTCCAGCGTCCTGCCCGAGCGGCTGTACCAGGTCACCGTCATGGGTGCGGCCCACCTCACCGCACGCGCGCTCAAGCCCGTCCTGCCGGCGCTCGGCCGCTCGCGTGTGGCGCGCAGCCTGCTGCTCACCGGCCTGCGAGCCCAGCCCTGGCGCTCCAGTGCGGACGAGGTGCAAGCTCTGGACCAGGGGTTCGGCGGATCGCCCGACTTCTCGCAGCAGCTGTTCTGGGCGCTGCTGGCCGACCTGCCGCGGGGCATCACGCAGATCCGCGTCCCCGTGACGCTCGCCCAGGGCCTGTTCGACGCGATCGCGCCGATGCAGACGCCGCGCTTCGCCGCCATGATCCCCGGCTCGACCTTCGCGCTCCTGCCGTGGTCGGGGCACGCTCCACACTCGGACCAGCCCGCGCTGCTGGCTCGTCTCGTCCGCGAGACCGCTGCGGCCGGCGACCGCCCGGCGCCGCGGCTGGCCGCGGTCGCCGCCTGACGCCGGTCTGCTAGGACTGAGGTCCCCAGAGCGCGAGGCGAGGAGCAGGATGGCGACGTCCGGTGAAACGGCGTACGAGCTGATGAAGGCCGCCGTCGGCCAGACCGAGGGCAGCGGCGCCTGGCTGGAGGTCGACCAGGCGCGGATCGACGCCTTCGCCGACGTCACCGAGGACCACCAGTTCATCCACGTCGACCCCGAAGCCTGCGCGACGCTGTCGCCCTGGGGCGTGCCGATCGCCCACGGCTTCCTGACGCTGTCGCTGCTCACCAAGCTCATGTCGTCGGTGCCGCAGCCGCCCGAGCGCCGTGAGGGCGTCGTCATGGGCGTCAACTACGGCTTCGAGAAGGTCCGCTTCCTCAGCCCGGTCAAGGTCGGCTCCAAGGTCCGGGCCACCAGCGTGCTGGCTGCGGTCGACGCCAAGGACGCGAACACCCTGCAGATCACCCGCTCGATCACCGTCGAGATCGACGGCGAGACCAAGCCCGCGCTCGTCGCCGAGTGGGTCACCCGCGCCGTCTACAGCTGAGCCGGTGAGCCAGCCTGCTGCCCGGCCCCGTCGGTCTGTGGACCACCGCTCGACGCGCTGGAGCCTGCGGCGGCCCGGGATCGAGTGACAGCCCTCGACGAGCAGGGCTGGGACGCCCTGTGGGGAGCAGAGGGGAGCGCACGATGAGCGCCATGACGACGAGGACGGCCATCCCGGCGGGTCCGTGGACGGTCGACGACCTCGACGACTTCCCCGAGGGGAGCACGACCCGCTACAAGCTCGTCGACGGTGTGCTGCTCGTGAGCGCTGAGCCGTCGCTGCAGCACCAGCGGGTGAACGGTCAGCTGTTCCGGTTGCTGCAGGAAGCCGCGCCGTCCGACCTGGAGGTCTTCCTCCCGGTGGACCTGCGGCTGTCACCGGTCCGACAGATCGCGCCGGCCATCACCGTGGTGCGCCGCGAGGACGCGACCGGCCGGCGGCTCGAGGGCGCGCCGCTGCTCGTCGTGGAGGTCCAGTCGCCGAGCACCTGCACCATCGACCTCGTGTTCAAGCGGCGCGTGCTCGAGGAGGCGGGCGTGCCGTCGTACTGGCTGGTCGACCCCGACGACGGCCCCGGAACGGTCCTCGAGCTGGTCGACGGCGTCTACTGCGAGGTGGCGCGCGGCGACGACGTCACGGTCGAGCGGCCGTTCCCGGTGCAGGTCCGCCTGTCCCGCTGAGCGCCCCCACCGCGGCGACCGGCAGGCCGGTGCGGTGGCAGGTCCAGAACGGGTCCGGTCCGAGGTCGGGCTCGACGAACAGCGCGTGCTTGAGCCGCTCCGGGCACGACGCCTCCGTGCACAGCGGCCACAGGGGGTCGAGCGCGTGCACCGCCTCCTGCACGTCCTGAGCCACCAGGCCGAGCACGTGCGGCCCGCCGTCCTCCCACTGCGAGAGCCACCAGGCGCGCTGCGCGACGGCGTCCTGCAGCGCTGCCTCCCAGCGCGGGGAGGCGAGGTCCTGCCGCAGGGCGGCGCGCGCTCCGGCGAGGGCCGGGTGCATCACCCTCCGGACAGCACGTCGTCGGCGTCGACGATCGTGTAGGCGTAGCCCTGCTCGGCGAGGAAGCGCTGGCGGTGGGCGGCGTACTCCTGGTCGAGGGTGTCCCGGCTGACGACCGTGTAGAAGTGCGCGGTCCGGCCGTCCTCCTTCGGACGCAGGACTCGGCCGAGGCGCTGGGCCTCCTCCTGGCGCGAGCCGAAGGTGCCCGAGACCTGGATGGCGACGGTCGCCTCCGGCAGGTCGATGGAGAAGTTCGCGACCTTCGACACGACCAGCCCCGGGATCTCCTTGCGGCGGAACAGGTCGAACAGGCGCTCGCGCTCGGCGTTCTTGGTCGAGCCCTGGATCACGGGCATGTCGAGCGCCTCGCCGAGCTCGTCGAGCTGGTCGAGGTAGGCGCCGATGACGAGCACCTGGTCGTCGTGGCGCTCGACCAGCTTCTTGATGACGGCGAGCTTGGTGTGGGCCGTGGAGGCGATCTTGTAGCGCTCCTCCGGCTCGGCGGTGGCGTACGTCAACCGCTCCGCATCGGTCATCGTCACCCGCACCTCGGTGCAGTCAGCCGGCGCGATCCAGCCCTGGGCCTCGATGTCCTTCCAGGGCGCGTCGTAGCGCTTCGGGCCGATCAGGCTGAAGACGTCGCCCTCGCGGCCGTCCTCGCGCACGAGCGTGGCGGTGAGCCCGAGGCGCCGGCGCGACTGCAGGTCGGCGGTCATCCGGAACACCGGCGCCGGCAGCAGGTGCACCTCGTCGTAGACCACCAGGCCCCAGTCGCGGGCGCCGAACAGCTCGAGGTGGGCGTACTCGCCCTTCCGCCGGGTCGTCATCACCTGGTAGGTGGCGATGGTGACCGGCTTGATCTCCTTCTTCTCGCCGGAGTACTCGCCGATCTCCTCCTCGGTGAGCGAGGTGCGCTTGAGCAGCTCGCTCTTCCACTGCCGGCCGCTGACGGTGTTGGTGACGAGGATCAGCGTGGTGGCGCCGGCGCGCGCCATCGCCGCCGCACCGACCAGCGTCTTGCCGGCGCCGCAGGGGAGCACCACGACACCGGAGCCGCCCAGCCAGAAGCCGTCGACGGCCAGCTGCTGGTAGTCGCGCAGGTGCCAGCCGTCCTGCACGAGCGCGATGTCGTGCTTCTCGCCGTCGACGTAGCCGGCGAGGTCCTCGGCCGGCCAGCCGACCTTGAGCAGCGCCTGCTTGAGCCGGCCGCGCTCGGACGGGAAGGCGACGACCGTCTCGGGGTCGAGCCGCTGGCCGAGCATCGGGCTGACCTTCTTGCTGCGCACGACCTCCTCGAGCACCGCCCGGTCGGTGGTGCGCAGGACCAGCCCGTGCGCCGGGTCGTTCTCCAGCCGCAGGCGTCCGTAGCGGTCCATCGTGTCGGCGACGTCGACGAGCAGCGCGTGCGGGACGGCGTAGCGGCTGTAGCGCACCAGCGCGTCGACGACCTGCTCGGCGTCGTGGCCGGCGGCCCGCGCGTTCCACAGGCCGAGCGGGGTCAGCCGGTAGGTGTGCACGTGCTCCGGGCTGCGCTCGAGCTCGGCGAACGGCGCGATCGACGTGCGGCACTCGGCCGCCAGCGGATGGTCGATCTCGAGCAGCAGCGTCTTGTCGGACTGGACGATCAGGGGCCCGTCGGTGCTCATCCCCGAGGGCAACGCCGCACGGGTGCGGCTGCTTCCGCGTGGGGAAGGGAGCGCGCATGACCCTCCTGCGCGGTGCCGCTGCGGGCACCCTCGCCACCGGCGCCATGAGCGCCGTCATGCTGGGCCTCGGTCAGCGGATGGGCGAGCAGCCGCCCGACGCGATCGTGCAGCGGGCCGCTCTCGCCGCCGGCAAGCACCCGTCCGAGCCGCAGGCCGACCTGCTGGCCACGCTGGCGCACGTCGGGTTCGGCGCGAGCGTCGGAGCGGCGTACGCGCTGCTGCCCCGCCGGATGCCGCCGGTCGCGCGCGGGGTGGCCACCGCGCTCGCGGTGTACGTCGTCTCCTACGAGGGGTGGGTGCCCGCGCTCGGCATCCTCCCGCCGGTGACGCAGGACCGGCCGCAGCGCCAGGGCGTGATGCTGCTGGCCCACGTCGTGTACGGCGCGGTGCTCGGCATCGCCGAGGAGGAGCTGCACGACCGCTGGACCTGAGACGTCCGCCCGCCCGTGTGACCCAGCGCGCCCCCCCTTGTGCCGTTGCGTGACCTGCTTCTAGGTTGGCCCTCACCGGTTACGCAGACCACCCGCGCCGCCGGTCACGGGGGTCTCGGGCGGCACGGGAGCGGTCCCGGCGGCACCGGCGGTCCCCGGACCGGGGAGTGGGCGGACGTGCCCGCTCGGGCGCGTCCTCCGCCTCGTCGAAGGACACCGCGTTGCGCCGTCTCCGCCTGCGTCCGGGGCTGACCGCCCTGGCCGCCGCCGTCGTCCTGCCTCTCGCCGGTCTCACCGGACCGGCCGGGCCGGCTGCCGCCGCTCCTCCTCCTACCGCCCCCGACGCCGCCGAGCGCGGCCGGCCCGTGCCCGGCGCGTACGTCGTCGTGCTCCGCGACGGCGCCGACCCGCGCGGCCTCGCCGCCCGCCACGCCGCGCGCCCGGACCGCGTCTACACCTCTGCGCTCGCCGGCTTCGCCGCGCGCCTCACCGACGGGCAGCGCGCGGCGCTCGCCCGCGACCCCGACGTCGTCCTCGTCGAGCAGGACCGGGTGGTGACGGCCGACGCGACGCAGAGCTCCGCGCCGTACGGCATCGACCGGCTCGACCAGCGCGCGCTGCCGCTGTCGGGCACCTACTCCTACGGCGCGAGGGCCGGCGCCGTGCGGGCCTACGTCATCGACACCGGCATCGCCACCGGTCACACCCAGTTCGGGTCGCGGGCGATGAACGTGTACGACGCCTTCGGCGGCAACGGCCAGGACTGCAACGGCCACGGCACGCACGTTGCCGGCAGCATCGGCGCGGCGACGTACGGGGTGGGCAAGTCGGTCGCCCTGCGCGGGCTGCGCGTGCTCGACTGCAGGGGCTCGGGCTCGACGAGCGGGATCCTCGCCGCCGTCGACTGGCTGCGCCGCAACCACATCAAGCCCGCGGTGGCGAACATGAGCCTCGGCGGGGGCTACTCCTCCTCGCTGAACACCGCCGTCACCAACCTGGCCAACGCCGGGGTCTTCGTCGCGGTCGCCGCCGGCAACGAGAGCCAGAACGCCTGCAACGTCTCGCCCGCCTCGGCATCCAACGTCACGGCGGTAGGCGCCACCGACCGCAGCGACACGCGCGCGTCGTTCTCCAACTACGGCTCGTGCGTCGACGTCTACGCCCCCGGCGTGAGCATCACCAGCACCTGGCTGAGCGGCACCACCAAGACGATCAGCGGCACGTCGATGGCCAGCCCGCACGCGGCGGGCGTCGGGGCGCTCTACAAGGCCGTGTACGGCGACGCCGCGTCGTCCACGGTCAACTCGTGGATCATCAACAAGGCGACGGCGAACGTCGTGAAGAGCAACCCGACCGGCACGCCGAACCGGCTGCTCTACAAGGCCGGCCTGTAGGTCGCGCGGCGGGGCCGGTCCGGCCGGCCCCGCTCAGCCCTGCTCGACCTCGGCGACCCCGGTGATCCGGTGCACCGTGAAGGTGCGGTCCTCCTGCCGCAGGTGGTCGTAGGCGGCGACGTAGCCGCCCTCGACGCTGCGCGGCTCGACCACCCGGCTGGTCGCGCGGCCCTGCACGTCGACGTAGCCGATCCACACCTGACGGCGGTCGCGGGCGGCGTCCTGCAGGAAGGCGAGGACGTCCGCCGTCGAGGTGCGCGAGTGGGTCACCGGCGCGCGGCGGGCGGCCCGGGCCGCGAC
>JALYMN010000202.1 GCA_030773675.1 Actinomycetota bacterium | reverse complement strand
CGGAGGGGTTGACCCTGCGGATGGGGCTTTCCCGCCGCTTGCTCATGCCGCCTTCCTCTCGTCGCGCCGGGACGCGAGGTAGAGGTCCACGTCTTCAGCCGCGATCCGCCTCGAGCCCTCGACTAGGTAGGAGGCGATCTTGCCGTCGGCGAGCATCCCACGCACGATCCGCTCGCTGAGGTTCAAGCACTCCCCGAGGCCGCAGGGCGTGAAGAACGGCTCGCGCTCGTAGACCGCGACGATCTCGTCCCGGACGCGTGTGCGGCGGCTCACACGACCACCGCCGGGGCCTCATGGGCGCGTCCTAGGGCTGGTGCCGGTGGGCCGTCGTCGTCGCCGGGGCCGGCGCGCGTAGCCGCGGGACGGCGGGCAGGACGCGAGCGGCATACGGTGGCACGCGCGGCGCGAGGTCGAATGAGCCGGGTGGGCCGCGGACGTCCGCCCCGACGAGAAGCGACGGCGGCCTCGAGCCTGACACGGGCCGCCTTGAGGGAGCGAACGAGCGCCAAGACCTTCGTCTGGCACTCGGCATGCACCTCGACGAGGGCGCGCTGAAGGTTGCGCTGCTCGTCTCCGCCCGGCGTCATCGCGGCAAGTCTCTCCGACACGCGTTCGAGAACGGAGCGAGTCTCCGCGGCACGTCTCTCCAACGCAGCCGTGAGCGAGTCGCGGGCGTCGAGCAGAGCGTCATGCCTGTCGACGGTCGCCGCTCGTCGTTCTGGCGCCAGTTGCGCCGGGTGCCCTCGCTTAGATGAGGCGCGACCGTTCAGGCTCACGACGTGGACGACGAAAACGTAGATCTCACCGTAGTCGTTGGCTGAGAGAGACGGCCGCGAAGCGGCCCCCGAACACGTGGAGGCGCAGAGTGGCCCGACCGCCGGCTCATCCGGTCGAGACAAAGCTGAAGATCGTGTTGTCGGTGCTGTCGGGCGAGACCTCGCAGGCCGAGGCGGCGCGCAGGCACGGGATTTCGGAGACGTCGATCGGCAAGTGGAAGGAGCAGTTCCTCGAGGGCGGCCGGCAGGGCCTCGAGCAGAGCGGCAAGGCCGCCAAGCCGACCGGGCGCGAGGCGGCGCTGGCCGAGCAGGTTGACGACCTGACGCGGGCGCTGGGCGAGGCACACGTCGAGCTGCGCGCCCTCAAGCGCGGCGGCCCGCACGCGATGGGGTTTCGCTGAGCTCGAGCAGCTCCGCCTCGAATACGCCCTGTCGGTGAGCCGGTTCTGCCGGGCCGTCGGCCTGCCCGAGCGGACCTTCTATGACCGTCGCGCTCGACACCGCGCCGGCGAGCACCCCACCGGGCTCGTGGCGACGCCGGCGCGCGACGGGATCCGCGCGACGGTGACCGCGGCCGCGCTGAAGTACCCGATGTGGGGGCACCGCAAGATCGCCTGGCTGTGCCGCCACGAGCACCGCCTTGCGGTCGCTGACACGACTTGCCTGCGCATTCTGCGCGAGGCCGGCCTGACCCTGCCGGTCGACTACGTCCGCGAGCGCCGCGACCTGGCCGGCGCGCGGCGCGAGGCGTTCGTCGAGCTGCCCACGCGCCGCAACCGCGTCTGGCAGATGGACTTCTTCGAGCTTGAGACCTCGGGCGGCGGCACGTGGCGCTCGGGCGACGTCATCGACTACGCGACCAAGCTCGTGCTCGCCGGCCCGGTCACCCCGACGCAGACCGCCCGTGACGCGATCGCCTCGGTGCAGGCCGCCCTTGATCGCGCCGAACAGCTGCTTGGCCGGCCGCTCGTCGAGGACCTGATCGACGCCGAAACCGGCGAGATCGCCCCGATCTTCCTGGTCACCGACAACGGGCCGTGCTTCAAGGCCGCGGCGTTCGCGCGATTCATCGCCGCGCGCCCCGAACTGCGCCACGTCCGCACCCGCCGGCGCTCCCCGCAGACCAACGGCGTCATCGAGCGCTACCACGGCGCCATCCAGATCGAGCACCTCTGGCGCGCCCTGCCCGCCGATGGCGCCGAGATGACCGCCCAGGTCGAGGCGTTTCGCCAGCTCTACAACACCGTCCGCCCCCA
>JALYMN010000201.1 GCA_030773675.1 Actinomycetota bacterium | reverse complement strand
TGACGCCGGCCACGAGACCCCCGCGTTCTCGCTAGCGCTCAGCCACTCCGGTGCTCACAGAGGTCCGGGGCAAGCCCCTGACCGACGACGACCCGCTACAACCAGCGTTCGGCACCAGCCATCTAGGTCCTGTCTGACGGATCAGCTGCGCGCCCAGAGCAGGACGGACGCTAGGAGCAGTCCGCCCTGGTAGTTGTGGGCGTGCTTGTCGGTGCGGGTGGCCAGGCCGCGCCACTGCTTGAGCCGGTTGAAGCAGCGCTCGACGACGTTGCGGTTGCGGTAGGCCGCGGCGCTGAAGCCGACCGGCCGGCCGCCCCTGCTGCCTCGTCGGCGCCTGTTGTTCTGCTGGTCGCGCGGCTCGGGGATGGTGTGCGGGATCCCCCGGCGGCGCAGCAACTCGCGGTTGGCGCGCGAGCTGTAGCCCTTGTCCGCCAGCAGCCGGTCCGGCCGGGTACAGGGTCGGCCTGGCTGGCCCGGCCGCTGTACTCGCAGCGCGTCGAGCACGGCGCCGAGCATCGTCGTGTCGTTGACGTTGCCCGCCGTCACGACCAGGGACAACGGCCGGCCCTGGCCGTCGCACATCAGATGTGTCTTGGTGGTCCAGCCTCCGCGCGAGCGACCCAGAGCATGATCATCCGGCTCGTGCGGCGGATTCCTGTAGTTCGACGGCGCCCCCTGTGTGCTGCGGGTGCTCACGGCGACCTCCCGCGGGCTCCGGCGGCGTGCTGATGCGCCCGAGCGATGGTGCTGTCTACCGAGACCAGCCACTCCAGCTCGCCCGCGGCGTCGGCGCTGCCCGTCAGGTGCTGCAGCATCCGCGCGTACGTGCCGTCGTCCCGACCACAGGTTGTGCCGCTCGTACACCGTCTGCCAAGGCCCGAACCGCTCCGGCAGGTCACGCCACGGCGCGCCGGTACGGAACCGCCATGCGATGCCCTCCAGCACCAACCGGTGATCCTTCCACCGGCCACCGCGCTGCGGCTTCCGCGCGGGCAGCAGCGGCTCCAGCCGCTCCCACACCGCGTCTGAGATGACGTCCCGATCGCTCATGAGCGCTGCCTACCGCGACTGACCGCGAAGATCGGGCAGACACTCCTTAGCGCCCGTCTGCCAGCGCCACGGCCGGCGCACGCTCCTCGGCGCCGCCGGGCAGACCCAGACCGGCTGCGTCGTAGGCGCCCTCGGCGTCCAGGGTCTCCGCCTCCAGCAGCGCCCGGGTCAGCTGCTCCAGCCGGTCGCGGTGCTGGGCGAGGGTGTCCCGCGCCTCGGCGTAGCACTCCTCGAGCAGGCGCCGGACCTCGCTGTCGACCAGTTCGCGGGTGGCGGGGGCGGGGCCGCTGCCGTCCAGTGCCACCGGCTGCTCAGTACGAGGGACGGGCAGCACCGCGACCGGTCCGAGGGCAGCAGATAGCGGCTGCTGTAGCCGTACCGGTCGGTGTCGGGGCTCTGCAGCGTGACCCCGAGCGCCATCCCCCGCGGGATGATGGAGATCTTGCGGACCGGGTCGGCGCCGGGTGTGAGCATGCCGAGCAGCGCGTGCCCGGACTCGTGATAGGCCGTCCGCTCGCGCTCCTCGGCCGACATCAGGATCTTGCGCTCGGTGCCGAGGACGAGCTTCTCCAGCGCGTCAGTGAAGTCGCTCGTCGTCACGGTGTCCCGCCCGCGTCGAGCGGCCAGCAGGGCGGCCTCGTTGACGAGGTTGCGCAGATCGGCCCCGACCATGCCGGGCGTCGCGGAGGCGAGCACCGCGAGGTCGACGTCGTCGGCGACCGGGACGCTGCGGGCGTGCACCGCCAAGATCTCCTCGCGGCCGGCGGTGTCCGGCGGGTTCACCGCCACCCGGCGGTCGAAGCGATCGGCGCGCAGCAGGGCGGGGTCCAGGATCTCGGGCCGGTTCGTCGCGGCGATGACGACGACGCCCTCGCTGCCGTCGAAGCCATCCATCTCGGTGAGGATCTGGTTGAGCGTCTGCTCGCGCTCGTCGTGCCCGCCCAGGCTCACCCCGCTGCCGCGGGACGGCCGATGGCGTCCAGCTCGTCGATGAAGATGATGGCCGGCGCCTCCTTCTTGGCCTGCTCGAACAGGTCGCGCACCCCGGCTGGCGCCGACACCGACGATCATCTCGATGAACTCGGCAGCCGACACCGAGAAAAACGGCACCCCCGCCTCGCCGGCCGACCGCGCGGGCCAGCAGGGTCTTGCCGGTGCCGGGCGGGCCGGACAGCAGCACGCCTTTGGGCACGCGAGCGCCGAGCCGGCGGTACTTGTCCGGCTCCCGCAGGAAGTCCACGATCTCGGCCACCTCCTGCTCGACCTCGTCGATGCCGGCGACGTCGGCGAACGTGGTCCGCGGCCCGGTCTCCGGCGTGTACCGCTGCGCCTTGGACCGGCCGAGGCCGAAGCCCATGCCGGCGGCGCCGGCCGAGCGGCGGGCCAGCCCAGACCAGCAGCGCGACGAGCAGGATCGTCGGGCCGAACCCGAACAGCAGCTGCTGCCACACCGGTACGCGGTCGGGCGGCTCGGCGTTGACGACCACGTCCTCCTCGAGCAGCAGCTCGATCAGCCCGTCGTCCGCCAAGGAGGGCCGCTGGGTGGTGAACAGGGTGCCGGTCCGCGGCTGCTGCTCGCGTGCCCCAGGGGCGCGCTCTGCATCCCGGTCCTCACGCTCCGGGTAGGTGACGGCGTTCTCGAACCGCCCCTCGATGCGGTCGCCGGTGGCGACCACCTCGGCCACATTGCCGCGCTGGACCTGCTCGCGGAACAGCGTGTACGGCACCTCCAGACGTTGCGGCGGCGCGAGGGCGAGGGCGGACACCAGGTAGTTGACCGTCAGCAGCAGCGCCAGGATCGTCCAGAACCGGCTACCGCCGGGACGCCGCCAGCTCGCCGCCCAGCCCTTGTCATCCTGCGGATCCGGCCGCGCGCCCTCCACCCGCCACGGGACCCGCCAGCGGCCGTCGTCAGCCGCGCCGTCGGCGGGCGTTCCGCGACGGACCTCGGGGTCGGCCGTGGAACGCCCGCCTTGGGCTGCGCCTGCTGTCATCGTCGTCCCCCTTCCCGCCCGTTGGCACGGCTCACTTCAGGACGAGCTCGTCGCCGGCGACCTCCACGTGCACCGTGTCCCCGTCGCGGTACACGCCCGAGAGCAGCTCGAGCGCGAGCGGGTCGACGATCGCGTGCTGGATCAGCCGCTTGAGCGGCCGGGCGCCGTAGTCCGGGTCGTAGCCGCGCGCCGCCAACCAGCACCGGGCCTCGTCACTGACGGCCAGCGTGAGCTTGCGCTCGGCCAGCCGGGCCTCGAGCTGGTGCAGCTGGATCTCGAGCACCTGGGCGATGTCGTCCTCGGTGAGGGAGCGGAACCGAACGATCTCGTCGATCCGGTTGATGAACTCCGGCTTGAAGAACTCGGCCGGGTCGCCGGGCAGGTTCGACGTCATGATCAGGACGGTGTTGGTGAAGTCGACGGTGCGTCCCTGCCCGTCGGTCAGGCGTCCGTCGTCGAGGACCTGCAGCAGCAGGTTGAACACGTCCGGGTGCGCCTTTTCGACCTCGTCGAGCAGGATCACCGCGTACGGCCGCCGCCGCACCGCCTCGGTGAGCTGGCCGCCCTCGTCGTAGCCGACGTAGCCTGGCGGTGCGCCGACCAGCCGCGACACCGCGTGCTTCTCCATGTACTCGGACATGTCGATGCGCACCATCGCGCGCTCGTCGTCGAACAGGAACTCCGCGAGGCTGCGCGCCAGCTCGGTCTTCCCGCCACCGGTGGGGCCGAGGAACAGGAAGCTGCCGACCGGCCGGGAACGATCGGCCAGCCCGGACCGGCTGCGCCGGATCGCGTTCGCGACCGCCCGGACAGCCTGGTCCTGTCCGACGACGCGCGCGTGCAGGACGTCCTCCATCCGCACCAGCTTGGCGACCTCGCCCTGCATCAGGCGCGAGACCGGGATGCCGGTCGCGCGGCTGACGACCTCGGCGACGTCCTCCTCGTCGACCTCCTCCTTCAGCATCTTCTGCTCGGCCTGCAGCTCGGCGAGGCGCGCGGTGGCCTGCTCGACCCGCTTCTCCAGCTCGGGGATCCGGCCGTAGCGGATCTCCGCGGCGCGGTTCAGATCGCTCTCCCGCTCGACCTGGGAGCGGAGCTGCTCCAGCTGCTCCTTCAGCTCGCGGATCGCACCGATCGCCTCCTTCTCGGCCTGCCACTGGGCCTTCATCGCCGCGGACTGCTCACGCAGGTCGGCGAGCTCGCGCTCCAGGGCCTCGAGGCGCTCGCGGCTGGCGTCGTCGGTCTCCTTCGCCAACGCCACGCGCTCGATCTCCAGCTGGCGCATCCGCCGCTCGACGACGTCGATCTCGGTCGGCATGGAGTCGATCTCGATCCGCAGCCGGCTGGCCGCCTCGTCGACCAGATCGATCGCCTTGTCCGGCAGGAAGCGCCCGGTGACGTAGCGGTCGGACAGCACCGCCGCAGCGACCAGCGCCGCGTCCTGGATGCGCACTCCGTGGTGCACCTCGTAGCGCTCCTTCAGCCCGCGCAGGATGGCGATCGTGTCCTGCACCGACGGCTCACCGACGAAGACCTGCTGGAAGCGCCGCTCCAGCGCCGGGTCCTTCTCGATGTGCTTGCGGTACTCGTCCAGCGTCGTGGCGCCGACCATCCGCAGCTCGCCGCGGGCCAGCATCGGCTTGAGCATGTTGCCGGCGTCCATCGAGCCCTCCGCGGAGCCGGCGCCGATGACGGTGTGCATCTCGTCGAGGAAGGTGATGACCTGCCCGCCGGAGTCGGCGATCTCCTTGAGCACCGACTTCAGGCGCTCCTCGAACTCACCCCGGTACTTCGCGCCCGCGACCATCGCGGCGAGGTCCAGCGCGATGAGCCGCTTGTTCTTCAGGCTCTCCGGGACGTCGCCCTCGACGATCCGGGTCGCCAGCCCTTCGGCGATGGCGGTCTTGCCGACGCCCGGCTCGCCGATCAGGACCGGGTTGTTCTTGGTCCGGCGCGACAGCACCTGCACGACCCGACGGATCTCCTCGTCGCGGCCGATGACCGGGTCGAGCTTGCCGTTGCGCGCTTCCTCGGTGAGGTCCCGGCCGTACTTCTCCAGCGCCTGGTAGGTCTCCTCCGGGTCCTGGTTCGTGACGCGGTGGCTGCCACGGACCTGCTGCAGACCCGTCAGCAGCTGCTCACGGGGCACGCCGAGCCGGTCGGCCAGCGCCAGCAGCACGTGCTCGGTCGACAGGTAGTCGTCGCCGAGCTGCTCGCGCTCGGTGTCCGCGGCGGCGAGCACGTCCCGCAGCGCGGCGGACAGCTGCGGCTGGGAGCCGTACGCGTGCGGCAGCCGGGCGAGGGCGGAGCGGACCTGGTTGCGGAGCGGGACCAGCGGCAGCCCGGCCTTCTCCAGCAGTGGCAGGACGATCCCGTCGCCCTGGCCGAGCAGTGCGGCGAGCAGGTGGTCGGGCGTGACCTCGGGGTGGGAGGCCTCGCTGGCAGCGGTCATCGCCGTCTGCACGGCCTCCTGCATCTTGCGGGTCCACCGGTTGGGGTCAAGGGTCGGGGGCATCTGGATCACTCTCTCGTTCTGTGGAGCCTTGTCTCGTCGGTGCAGGGTGCGCCCCGGTCACCTGCGGGGCGGACCCGGTGTGGCGGCGGCGAGCTGCTCGATCGCGGCTCGTTGGGCGTCGTTCAGGAACTGAGGGACCTGCACCTGCACGGTGACCAGCAGGTCGCCAGCCTTCTTGCCTGCGGCAGCGGGCACGCCCCTGCCGCGGACGCGCAGCGTGGTGCCGCTCGCCGTGCCAGGAGGGATGCGCACCGTCACCGGCGTGTCGAGCGCCGGGACGGTGATCTCCGCGCCGAGAGCCGCCTCGGCGAAGGTGATCGGCACCGTCAGCGTCAGGTCGCGGCCGTCCCGGCCGAACAGCGGGGAGGGCTGGACCGTCACCTGCACGAGCAGGTCTCCTGGCGGCCCGCCGTTGCTCCCCGGCTCGCCGCGGCCGGGCAGGCGC
>JALYMN010000200.1 GCA_030773675.1 Actinomycetota bacterium | reverse complement strand
GAGCAGGCATCCGCTCCGCACAGGCCCATGACCGGCCATCGCCCGCTGACCCCTCTCAGGCGAACAAGCCGCGGATGTCCTCGGCCGTAAGCGCGCCGCCCGCCATCGCCTCGTCGTCGACCACCTGGGCGAACAGGTCCCGCTTGCGCTGCTGCAACGCGACCACCTTCTCCTCTATCGTGCCGGTCGCGACCAGCCGGTAGACCATCACCGTCTTGTCCTGGCCGGTGCGCCCGGTCCACCGCCTGCGCCTCGGTCGCCGGGTTCCACCACGGGTCGAGCACGAAGACGTAGTCGGCCTCGGTCAGGGTCAGCCCGACCCCCCCGGCCTTGAGGCTGATGAGGAAGACCGGCGCGTCGCCTCCGGTGAACTCGGAGATCCGCTTCGGCCGGTTGCGGGTGCGGCCGTCGAGGTAGCAGTTGCCGATCCCCTCGGCCTCGAGCCGCGACCGGACGAGAGACAGGAAGCCGGTGAACTGGCTGAAGACCAGCACCCGGTGCCCCTCGTCGACCACCTCACGCAGCTGCTCCATCAGGACGTCGATCTTGCTCGAGCGGATCTTGCCGGCGTGCTGCTCGTCGACCAGGGAGGGGTCCAGGCTCAGCTGGCGCAGCAGGGTGAGCGACCGGAAGATCTGGAAGCGGTTGCCCTGCAAATCATCGAGCAGCCCGAGGACCCGCTGCCGCTCGCGCTGCAGGTGCTTGTCGTAGACCTTGCGATGCTTCGGGTTGAGCTCCACCTCGAGGATCTGCTCGATCTTGGGCGGCAGGTCGGTGGCGACCTGGTCCTTGGTTCGGCGCAGCATCAGCGGCCGGATGCGGCGGCGCAGGGTTGCGAGCTGCTCGGGTGAGGAGCCGCTTTCGATCGGCCGGCGGTACAGCTCGGAGAAGGTCTGCGGGTCGGGGAACAGCCCGGGGGCCGTGATCGAGAGCATCGACCACAGGTCCATCAGGGAGTTCTCCAGCGGGGTCCCGGTGATCGCCAGCTTGAACGGAGCCGGCAGCCGGCGCGCGCACGAGTAGGTCTTGGCCTGGGAGTTCTTGACGAACTGCGCCTCGTCCAGCACCAGGCCGCTCCACGTCAGCCCGCGGTAGGCCTCCTCGTCGATGCGGAACAGGGCGTACGACGTGACGACCAGGTGCGCTCCGGCCACCTCGTCGGCCAGCGCGATCCCACTGCGGCGCTCCGTCTCGGTCACCGCCACCACTGCGAGGTCGGGGCAGAACCGCCCGGCCTCGCTCGCCCACGCAGCCACCACGCTGGTCGGCGCGACGATCAGCAGCGGACCGGCCTCGCCGCCGAGGCTGCCCTGCTCGTACGCGCGGGTGGCCATCGCCAAGGTCTGCAGCGTCTTGCCGAGCCCCATGTCGTCGGCCAGGATCCCGCCGAGCTGGCAGTCCCAGAGCAGCGACAGCCAGTGGTAGCCGTCGAGCTGGTAGGGCCGCAGCGTCGCCTGCAGCTTCAGCGGCGGGTCCGGTCGCGGCAGCTCCTGCAGGGCGAGCAGGGCTCCGACGGTGCGCGACCAGCGCTCGCTCTGGTGCGAAACGACACCGAGGCCGACCAGCTCCTCCCACAGCCCCGCCTGATAGGGGGTGACCCGCAGGCCGGCGCTCCCCTTGTCCTGCAAGGATCGGGCCTCCTCGATGATCCGGCGCAGCGCCTGCAGCTCCGGGCGGTCCAGCCGGAACCAGGTGCCGCTGTCCAGGATCAGATGCTCCTCGTCCAGGGCGAGCGCGGTGATGAGTGGGCTCAGCGGCACCGACTGCCCGGCCATCGAGACCTCGACGGACAGGTCGAACCAGTCAGAGTGCCCGTCGACGGCGTCCGACGCGGACACCGCGATCAGCGGCGCGTCCTCGGCCTCGGTGTAGGTCACCGGAGTGCCGGTGATCTGCACCGTGAGGTCCTCGCGCTCCAGCAACACCGGCAGCGTCTGGTCGACGAAGCGCGCCGTGTCAATCCCGGTCAGCCGGGAAGTCGCCGCCACCCGGCGCCCGCCTTCATGGGCTGCCCGCAGGCCGGGCAGGTCCGGCAGGTCGGTCAGGCCGGCGAGCAGCGCACGCTCGGCGGCGGGATCGCGGACCACTTCCGTTGTCCCGTCTTGCGCCGCCTCGTCGAGCGGAAGGAG
>JALYMN010000199.1 GCA_030773675.1 Actinomycetota bacterium | reverse complement strand
GGCAACGCCGGCGACAAGGCCGAGAACGATCGCGCCGAGCGGGTTCACCGCACCGGCGGCCGGTGTGATCGCGACGAGTCCGGCGACAGCGCCGGACGCGGCGCCGAGGGTCGTCGCGTGCCCGTCGCGCAGCCGCTCGACGAGCAGCCAGGCCACGAGGCCGGCCGCCGCGCCGACCTGGGTGTTGAGCAGGGCGAGGCCGGCCAGGCCGTTCGCGGCGAGCGCCGAGCCCGCGTTGAAGCCGAACCAGCCGAACCAGAGCAGCCCGCTGCCGAGCATCACGAGCGGCAGGTTGTGCGGCCGCATGGCGTCCTTGCCGAAGCCGCGCCGCCGTCCGAGCAGCAGCACCAGCGCGAGCGCGGCGGCGCCGGCGTTGATGTGCACAGCCGTGCCGCCGGCGAGGTCGTAGGCGCCGAGGCGGTTGACGATCCAGCCGCCGGAGTCGGCGGCAAACAGGCCTCCGCTCGCGCCGGCGCCGGCGCCGCCCTCCTCGGCGACGCCGAAGGCGAACACCCAGTGGGCGACCGGGAAGTAGACGAGCGTCGACCACAGCACGGTGAAGCCGATCCAGGCGCCGAAGCGCATGCGGTCGGCGACCGCGCCGCTCACCAGGGCGACGGTGAGCGCGGCGAACATGAGCTGGAAGGCCGCGAACGTGATGTCCGGCAGGCCGTAGGTGTTGACCACGCCGTCCTCGGCGGCGTCGACGAGCAGGTTCGGCAGCAGGTCGCCGAGACCGACGAGGCCGGGGGTCCAGCCGATCAGCCCGGCGCGGCTCGCGCCGAAGGTGAGGGCGTAGCCGTAGACGGCCCACAGCAGCGTGACGACGCCCAGCGCACTGAAGCTCATCATCAGCATGTTCAGGACGCTCTTGCTGCGGCCCATGCCGCCGTAGAAGAAGGCCACGCCGGGGGTCATGAGCAGGACCAGCGCGGCACTGACCAGCACCCAGCTGGTGTTGGCGCCGTGAATGACAGTCTCGGGCATCGGACTCCTCCGTCGCGGGGACGAGGAGAGCCTCGGCAGCCGCTGTTCCGCGGGCGTGCTGCGCCTGTTACGCCTGCGCTACGTCTGCTGCGCCGGTGTTGCACTGCCGTTGCGCGGGACGCGCACGAGCGCGGCGAGCGGTGCGGGAGGAGCAGAGCGTGAGCAGGTGGCTGCAGGAGACGGGCGGGGACCGCGGCGCGACGTACGACCAGCGGTTCCGCGACCTCGCCGCGCAGGGCGTCTACGTGCACGGCGAGGCGGCGTACGTCGCGGCGCTGGTCCCGGCGGGCGCGAAAGTGCTCGACGCCGGCTGCGGCACCGGGCGGGTCGCGGCCGAGCTGGCACGCCGGCGTTACGACGTCGTCGGGGTCGACAACGACCCCTCGATGCTGGACGTCGCGCGCGAGCTGCCCGGGGTGGAGTGGCTCGAGGGCGACCTCGCCGCGCTGGATCTCGACGACCGGTTCGACCTCGTCGTCGCGGCCGGCAACGTCGTGGTGTTCCTCGAGCCCGGCACGGAGGCCGAGGTCGTCCGCCGCCTGGCCGAGCACCTGCGCCCGGGCGGCCTGCTCGTGAGCGGCTGGCGCACCGACCGGATGGCGGTGCAGGCCTATGACGCGCTCGCCGCGGCGGCCGGGCTCGAGCAGGTCGTGCGGCACGGCACCTGGCAGGGCGACCCGTGGCGGCCGGACGCGGACTGGTGCGTCGCCGTCGACCGCCGCCCCCACCCACCGGACGGGTGATCCACCTCGGGGGCAGGTGTGCCTAGGCTGAGGTTGTGACCGAGCCCACCTCGTCGTACGGCGTGCCCGAGGGGCTCGTCGACAGCCTGCTCACGCAGGACCTCCCGGTGCCCGACGTCCCGCTGCCCGAGGCGGTCACGTCCTCGTCGTTCGCGCCGACGGACCGCAAGGCGCCGCGCGACGACCGCTGGTGGGGCCACCACCTGGCCGAGCTGCGCTGGCAGGCCGAGCTCGCCCGGCTGCTGGTCTCCCCCGTCTGGTACGGCGTCGGCGTCCCGCGCGGGAACGGCCAGCCGGTGCTGCTCATCCCCGGGTTCCTCGCCGGCGACGAGTCGCTCGCGCCGATGGCGAACTGGATGTCGCGCATGGGGCACAAGCCCTACGGCTCCGGCATGCACCTCAACGTCGACTGCTCGGACCGCGCGGTGAGCCGGATCGAGCGGCGGCTCGAGAAGGTCGTCGACCAGCACGGGCGCAAGGCGGCGCTGGTCGGGCACAGCCGTGGCGGCCACTTCAGCAAGGCGCTCGCCCACCGTCGTCCGGACCTCGTCGAGCAGGTCATCAGCATGGGCTCCGGGCTCGACGAGCCGTTCGACATCTCGATCCCGACGAAGGCGGCGGTCGCCGCGGTGCGCACGGTGCTGCAGAGCACGAGCATCCGCGCGGCGAAGAACGGCTGCCTCACCGACACCTGCGACTGCCCGTTCGTGCGCGACTACAGCGCGCCGTTCCCGAGCGAGCAGGTGCCGCTCACCTCGATCTTCACCCGGGGTGACGGGGTCGTACGGTGGCGAGCCTGCGCCGTGCCCTACGCGCGCAACGTCGAGATCAGCGGCAGCCACATCGGGCTCGCGTTCAACCGTCGCGCCTACCGGGTGATCGGGCTGCTGCTCGGCGGCAAGGCCGACGAGGTGCGCACGGTCCCGGCGTACGACGGGCCGACCGACGAGGAGCGGGCGAGGTCGTCTGGGGGCTTCTAGCGCAGGTGCTCAACCACGTCGGCGAGGTAGCGCGACACGTGCTCGTCGGCCTCGTCGCGCAGCGGCTGGATGAAGTCGCGGATCACCAGCAGCATGGCAGCCATCCGGTAGGCCTGGTCGGGGGGCAGGTCCCCGGCGTACGCCGGGGCCTCGATCGCCCGGGCCAGCAGCGTCAGGGCGTGCAGGGCGTCCTGGCTGGTCGCGAATCCTGACCCGGCCGGCGTCTCGGACGGCGGCCGTTCCGGCTCGTGGAGCACGATCTCCTCGATCAGCCCCTGCAGGGCCACCTCGGGGATGCTGAGGTGCCGCTTATCACCCATGCCCGCATCAAAGCACTGGGAAGGCCTTGGCACCACCCTGGCGAGGTGGCACTGTCGCAGCCTCGACTTGGAGGTGCCCGTGGCGCTTGAGGAAGCAGCGACCCTGGACGAGATCGAGATCGGCGGCACGCTCCGCGTGGAGCTCTCCGAGCCGGTCTGCCTGGTCCGCCTGAGCGAGGACGACGTGCGCGCCGTCCACGACACGTGCAGCCACCAGGGGCAGCCCCTCTCCGAGGGCGCGGTGGACGGCGAGACGCTCGTCTGCGCAGCCCACGCGGCCACCTTCGACCTCGCCACGGGCAGGTCGGTCGGGATCCCCGAGGTGGCCGCCGTACCGGTCTACACGTGCACCGTCGAGGACGGTGCCGTGCTGGTCGACGTGGACCAGCCGCTCAACGACGCGGAGCCGGCCTCGCCGTCGCCGATCTGAGCCGTGCCGACGGCAGCCGCGCCGTCCGGAGTCGGCGGGGGTGGCTCAGCGCTTGTGGACGTAGGTGCCGGGCGCGGCGTCGAGCGGCGGCAGGTCCGCCGTCCCGAGCTCGGACGGCGCCGGCACCTGCTCGCCGGACCGCTCGCCGAGCCAGGCGGCGTGGTCGGTCCACCACGTGCCCCTCTCGCTCGTCGCGGTGCGCTTCCACTCCTCCGGGTCGTCCGGGCAGGAGTCGTTGACCCAGAAGCTCGCCCTGGGGTTGCCGGGCGGGTTGACGAGCGCGGCGATGTGCCCGCTCGTCGAGAGCACGAAGCGTGAGCTGCCGCCGAGCAGCGAGGTGCTGCGGTAGCAGTTCTGCCAGGGGCAGATGTGGTCGGCGACGCCGGCGACGACGTAGCTGTCGACGTCGACCTTGCCGAGGTCGACCGGCGTCCCAAGCACCGTCGCGGCTCCGGGGCTGACGAGCGCGTTGTCGACGCTCATCTCGAGGAAGTCGCGGTGCAGCCGGGCCGGCATCCGCGTGCTGTCGGCGTTCCAGAACAGGACGTCGAAGGCCGGCGGCTTCTTGCCGAGCAGGTAGTTGTTGACCCAGTAGTTCCAGATGAGGTCGTTGGGCCGCAGCCAGGCGAAGACGCCGGCGAGCGCCTTGCCGTCGAGGTAGCCCTTGCGCTGCGACTGCGCGATGGCGAACTGCGCGGTCTGCGGGTCGATCATCGAGCCCATCGTCCCGGCGCGCGCCTGGTCGAGCAGGGTCACGCCGAGCGTCAGGCTCGCGACCCGGTCGAGCTCGCCCCGCTCCGCGAGGTGGGCGAGCGCGCAGCTCGTCACGATCCCGCCCGCGCACACGCCGAGCACGTGCACCTGCTCGGCGCCGGTGATCTCGCGGACGGCCTCGAGCGCGTCGAGCACCGACCGCGCGTAGCGGTCGAGGTCCCAGTCGCGGTGCTCGGCCTGCGGGTTGCGCCAGGACATCGTGAAGACCTGCTGGCCGCCCTGCACCCAGTTCTCGATCATGCTGCGGCCGGGGGCCAGGTCCGCCACGTAGAACTTGTTGATCATCGGTGGGACGACGAGCAGCGGGACCTGCCGGACCGTCTCGGTCTGCGGCGCGTACTGCAGCACCTCCATCACCGGGGTGCGCATCACGACCGCACCCGGGGTCACGGCGAGATTGCCCCCGACGGTGAACCCGCTGCCGTCGACCATCGCGGGGATGCGCGGCTCGCTGCGCATGTCCTGCACCAGCTGCTTGACGCCCTCGACGTAGTTGCGGCCGCCCGTGTCGAGGGCCGCCTTGAGCGCGGTGGGGTTGAGGAACGGCGAGTTCGACGGCGCGGCCGCGTCGACGAGCATCTGCACGATGAAGCGCAGGCGCTTCTCGCTGCGCCAGTCGAGGTCGGCCTCCTCGACGAGCCGCTCGAGCGCCCCGCCGCCGACGAGGTACGCCTGGCAGATCCGGCGCAGGACCGGATTGCCCTGCCAGGCGGCGTCGGCGAAGCGGCGATCGCGCTTGTGCGGCGCGACCTCCGAGCGGCCGGCCACCACGCGGGCGAGGTCGGCCGCCGTGCGCACCGCCGCCTGCGT
>JALYMN010000198.1 GCA_030773675.1 Actinomycetota bacterium | reverse complement strand
GCGTTGAGCAGCACGGCGTCGCGCACCGGCCCGCTCCGGCCGGACAGCACCTCGCGGGCGACCGCCGCGTTGTGTGCCGCGTCGCCACCGCGCAGGTCCGCGAGCGACGCGGTGGGCAGGCCGACGTCCCCCGGCGCGAACCGCTCCTCCGCGACCTCGCCGGACGCGACCACCCAGACCCGCGAAGGCCCGGTGGTCGTCAGCTCGTCCAGGCCGTCCTCGCCGCGGAAGACGAGCGCGTCGACGCCCCGCGCCGCCAGCACCCGCGCCATGATCGGCGCCAACCGCAGGTCGCTCACGCCGACCGCTTGCGCGGCGGGACGCGCCGGGTTGCTCAGCGGCCCCAGCACGTTGAACACGGTCGGCACCCCGAGCTCGCGCCGCGTCGGCGCGGCGTGGCGCATGCCGGGGTGGAAGACCGGAGCGAAGCAGAAGGCGATGCCCGTCCGCTCCACGCACGGCGCGACCGCGGACGGCGGCAGGTCGACGACCACGCCGAGCGCCTCCAGCAGGTCGGCCGACCCGGAGGCGGACGAGGCCGCACGGTTGCCGTGCTTCACGACCGGCACGCCGGCGCCGGCGACGACGAGCGCGGCCATCGTGGAGATGTTGACAGTGCCGGCGCGGTCACCGCCGGTGCCGCACGTGTCGACGGCGCGCACCGGGACGTTGACCTGCGCCGCCTGCTCGAGCATGACGTCGACCAGGCCGGCGACCTCCTCCGGCGTCTCACCCTTGGCGCGCAGGGCGACGAGGAACGCGGCCAGCTGCGCCGGGGCGGCCTCCCCGGTCATGATCTCGCGCATCGCCCAGGCCGTCTCGCCCTGCGTCAGCGACGCACCGGCCAGCAGCCGCGCGAGCAGTGACGGCCAGGTCGGTGCGCTCACCCCACCCTCCACCTGAGCTTCAGGTGGAGCGGCGGACCGGCACGCGCGACTCGCGGCGGCGCAGCTGCTCGGCCACGGCCGCGGTGAGCTCGGGCGCGTCGACGGGGTGGGCGACGACGGCGTCCGCCAGCGACCAGGTCGCGAGCCAGGCGTCGTCGCGCCGGGCGATGAGCACGAGGGTCGGCGGGCAGTCGGCCAGCTCGTCCTTCATCTGCTTGGCCAGGCCCATGCCGCCCGTCGGCCACGCCTCGCCGTCGAGCACCGCCAGGTCCACGCCGCCGCGGTCCAACCGCGCGACCACCTCAGGGCCGGTGGCGCACTCGACCCACTCCACCCGGCCCAGGTCCGGGGCCGGACGCCGGCCCACGGCCGTCAACACCTGCCCCCGCACGACCGGGTCGTCGCTGTAGACGAGGACGACGTGGCTGCGCGTCGCGTCGGAGCCGGCGTGCGAGTCGCTCATGCGGGCGAGCCTACCGACGGGGGCCCGAGGACGGAGCGGACGCAGCGTCACGGCCCGTCGTCCGCCGCGGGCCCCAGCGCGTCCCAGCCGGCGACGTCGCCGCCGAGCCGCTGCGCCAGCCCGGCCATGCGGGAGCGCTCCTGCGCAGCCGACAGCGCCGTGAGCCGCTGCGTGCGCCAGGCCCGCACGTCGTACGGCGGACCGTCGACCACGGTGAGCGCATAGCCGTCCTGGGCGAGCAGCTCCCGGGCCCGCTCCACGGCGGCCGCGTCGGGCAGCCCGACCAGGTGGTGCCGGACGAGCAGCGGCTGCTCCGGGTCGAGCCCGGCCCCGGCGAGGACCGCGCTGTCGGCGACCGCGGGGTCAGGGGCGCTGACCAGCAGCCGCAGCGTCCCGTCGTCGGCGTACGACGGGAGCGGCGCGGGCGGTCTGCGGCGGAACCGGTCCAGCAGGCCCACGCGCTCAGACTCTCGCGCGGTCGAGCCGGTCCAGCTGCCGGTCCGCCCGCGCGGCCTCGCGCTCGCTGGCACGCATCCACTGCGCGAGCAGGGTGAACACGAACAGCAGCCCGACGAGGTCGCCGGACGCCCAGAGCAGCCCGCCGCCGGCCTGCTGCTCGAACACCGCCTCCTCCAGCGTGTGCAGCGCGAGGTAGTGGTCGGCGGCGATGAGGCCGCGGCCGTCCGGCTCGACGCTCATCACCGCCACGCCGAGGAAGGCGTGGAACGGCAGCGTGGCGGCGGCGAGCAGCATCCGCATCGGGTGGCCCACCCGCCCGGGCACGGGGTCGACGCCGACCAGCGGCCAGAAGAACAGCCCGCCGACGAGCAGGAAGTGCACGTGCAGCAGCTCGTGCAGCAATGCGCTGTCCAGCGTCGCGGCGTACCAGCCGCTGAAGTAGAGGGCGAAGGGGCTGGCGACGAACAGCAGCCAGGGCACGAGCGGGAACGACACGACGCGCACGACCCGGCTGTGCAGCAGGGCCAGCAGCGCGCGGCGCGCCCGGGCGGGCAGCGTGCGCAGCGCCAGCGTGACGGGGGCGCCGAGGGCGAGGAACACCGAGGCCACCATCGACAGCAGCATGTGCTGGACCATGTGCACCGAGAACAGGCTCTCGTCGTACGCCGCCAGCCCCGAGCTCGTGGCGAGGGCCACGGTCCCGAGACCCAGGACGACGAACGCGAGCGTCCGGCCGACTAGCCACGCGTCCCCGCGCCGGCGCAGGCGGGAGACGCCGTACAGGTAGAGGCCGCCGACGAGGAGCGCGACGAGCAGGGGGACCGGCTCGGGTCGGGCCTGCGTCAGGACGAACGCCGGACCGAGCTCCGGCAGCGGGTCCGCGGCCCCGGCCCCGTGGGCCAGCACCGCTGCGACCTGCTCCGCACCCGCCTGCCGGCCCGTCTCCACCGGACGAGGGTAGGACGACACGCCGAGGCGAGCGACGCGGACGGCCCCGCGTGGAGGGGGCCCTGATCCCCTGGCACACTGCCCGGCGTGGCTTCTGCAACCGTGCTGGATAAGGTCCCGGCGCACGGCTCCCTGACCCGCCCGAACATGGTCGCCATCGGGACCATCGTCTGGCTGTCGTCGGAGCTGATGTTCTTCGCGGCCCTGTTCGCGATGTACTTCACGATCCGCTCGGTCACCGGGGCCGAGAACTGGCCGCCGGAGGAGTTTCACCTCAACGTCCCGTACGCGCTGGTCTTCACCACGATCCTCGTCGCGAGCTCGGTGACCTGCCAGATCGGGGTGTTCGCGGCCGAGCGGGGCGACGTCTACGCGCTGCGCCGCTGGTTCGTGATCACGCTGGTGATGGGCACGATCTTCGTCCTCGGGCAGGTCAACGAGTACAGGGAGCTCTACGCGGAGGGCAACACGCTCGCCTCGAGCCCGTACGGCTCCACCTTCTTCCTCGCCACGGGCTTCCACGGCCTGCACGTCACGGCCGGCCTGTTCGCCTTCGTCATCGTGCTGCTGCGGACCCTCGTCGGCAGGTACACGCCGGAGAAGGCGACCACCGCGATCGTCGTGTCCTACTACTGGCACTTCGTCGACGTCGTGTGGATCGGCCTGTTTGCCGCGATCTACATCATCCAGTGAGGAAGGACTGCGTGGCTCCCACCCCCGGCCGCAGCGCTCGACTGCGCGAGCGCGTCAACCGGTACGCCGTGCTGGTGCTCGCGCTCAGCATCGTCGGCAGCCTGTACACCGCGTTCGCGACGCCGGGCAGCGCCCAGGAGGACCGCCCGAACACCGACCAGTCGCTGGCGGTGCGGGAGGGCCGGGCGCTCTACCTGACCGGGTGCTCCACCTGTCACGGCCTCGACCTCGAGGGCGGGGCCGGCGGGCCCAGCCTCATCGGCGTCGGTGCCAGTGCTGTGATCTTCCAGGTCGAGAGCGGCCGCATGCCCCTTGCGGCGGGCATCCAACAGGCTCCGCGCAAGCGACCGAAGTACGACGTCCGGCAGATCGACCAGCTCGCCGCCTACATCCAGGCCCGGGGCGGCGGCCCGCAGCTGCCCGGGGGCTCCCTCACCGAGGGCGACCTCGCCGAGGGCGGCGAGCTCTTCCGCACGAACTGCTCCAGCTGCCACAACGCCGGTGGTGCCGGCGGCGCGCTCACCTACGGCAAGTACGCGCCCTCCCTCTACCCGGCGAGCGCGCGGGTGATCTACACCGCGATGCAGCACGGCCCCGAGCAGATGCCCCGCTTCTCCGACAGCCAGCTGTCGGTCGAGGAGAAGAAGGCCATTACGCGGTACGTGCGCTACCTCATGGAGGCCTCGCAGCCCGGAGGCAACGACCTCGGCCGCTTCGGCCCGGTCCCCGAGGGTCTGGTGGCCTGGCTCGTCGGGATCAGCAGCATGGTCATCCTCACCCTCTGGATCGGCAACCGAGCATGAGCACTCCTCAGCCACCCGGCGGCAGCGGTTCCGCGGACACCGGCGGTCAGCAGCCGACCAGCGAGCCCCGCGGCGGGCAGACCTCGGCCGAGGCCGGCGGGTCGATCCGCGAGCGCCTGCGCAACCCGGGCCCGCAGTCCAGCGGCGGTGACACCCGGACGTCGAGCCTCACCGGCACCGACTTCCAGCAGACCGACAGCCGGCAGCGGCTGATCGAGGAGGGCCGCGGCGAGGAGCAGATCCTCGAGAGCCAGCCGCCGGAGGCGGTCGAGCTCGACCAGCCGCGCGGCAACGACATCGACCCGGCGTACGCGAAGGCCGCCGAGCGGCGGGTCGCGGCGCTGTTCCTCATGTCCTTCGCCGCGGTGGTGGGCTTCTTTCTCTGGTACTGGCTGGCGCCGTTCCAGTTCGGCGTGGAGGAGGGCAACACCTACTACACGCCCGTCCTCGGCACGCTCATGGGCATCGCGCTGTTCGGCATCGGCGCGGGCGCCGTCGTCTGGGCCAAGGAGCTCATGGTCGACGAGGAGGCCGTGCAGGAGCGGCACCACTTCGGATCGCCGCCGGACGAGCGGCGGGCAACGCTGCTCGCCATCGAGCAGGGTATCAAGGACTCCGGGCTCCCCCGGCGCACGCTGCTGCGCAACTCCCTGCTGCTCGGCGCCGGCGCCCTGGCGGCGCTGCCCGTGCCGCTGCTGTTCGGCCTCGGGCGCTACCAGCACAAGGAGCGGGTGCTCGAGTTCACCGCGTGGAAGCAGGGCGTCCGGCTGATCCGGCAGAACGGCACGCCGGTGCGGCTGGGCGACCTGCAGATCGGCTCGGTCGAGTCGGTGTTCCCCGACGTCCCGCGCGGGACG
>JALYMN010000197.1 GCA_030773675.1 Actinomycetota bacterium | reverse complement strand
CACCCGCGGCACCCGGCAGGGTAGGTGCCGCTATCTGCACCCGCGGCACCCGGGAAGAATAGGTGCCGTTAGTTGATTGGTCCCGTAGGTTGACGGCGTGTCCACGACGGTGGTCCTTCTGGTCACGCCATGCGAGCCGATCGAGCCGGATCGGCACTTCTACGAGGTCCCAGATGATCTCGCCGCCGCGTTGGCTGCCGCTGGGCAGTCCTCACGCCATGGTGTAGCGCAGCACGCCGGTGGACCGTGGCGATTCCACTTCCAGCTTTCGGGTCCTGACCGTCTCGCCGCCGGCAGTGCCCTCGTGGAGGACGTCCGGGGTCTCGGCTACGACGCCGACCTCCGCATCTCTCCTTGAACGGGTAGGTGCCGTGTTCCTCGAGCAGCCGCTCGCGCGTCGGCGTCCATGCATGGCAGGCGCCGGGGCCTGGGTCGAGTCACCGCCGTCGTCCCGTGCGCACTGCAGCTGCTCGAGCACGACCGCCGGCGAGAGCAGCCGGCGGTCGACGGTGGGATGACGCGGACGGGCCCGACGTGGCGGATGAGTCCGAGCGCCGTGTCCTCGCCGAGGCCGAGGCGCTCGGCGATCTCGGCGGTGGTGAGCAGGGGGATACGGACCTCATGTCGGGTGGGTACGACCGGCAGCCGGCCACGTTTGAGCCGTCCGCAACCCTCGCCTCACCTGCGGGGGGCGAGGGAGCGTCACATCTACTGGTCGAGGTCAGGCGCCACTCGAACGCCCGGACGACCTCGCATTCGTCGGTGAACAACGTGCCGTCGATGTCGGCGGACGCGATTGGGGAGCCGTCGCGTCACGCTCGTGTGGCCGCCTTGTGCCTACTGCGTGGCAATCCCGATACGGTCCGAAGGCGGGCCTGCCTGTCCTACGGCAGGCTCTCGCAGACGAGGCCGTCGTTGTCGCTGCCGTCGAGCCGGGCGAAGTCCCCGTAGTAGCGGATGTAGCGGTTGTAGAAGGCCTGCGCCGCGGCTTGGGTCCCGAAGTCAGCGCAGTCCACGTCGGCCGGCCTGGCCGGCACAGTGGGCGCTGCGGGCTGCTGAATGACCGGCGCCGGGCGTGGGGCTGCCGGCCGCGGCGCTGGCACCGCGAGGCCGTAGAGGCGGCTGCGTCCGGGCTGCAGGTCGGACGTCTGCGGTCAGCGCGTAGTAGCCACTGAGGCCGGGCGCCAGGCGGGTGCGGATGGTGTATTTGCCGGCCGCATCGGTCCTCGTCGAGGCGACGCCGACGACACGTCCGGTGGTCAGCAGCCGCGCGAGGGTGACCTGGAGCCCGGCGACGGGCCGGTTGACGACTCGTGTGAAGGTGTACACGCCGGCGGCCTGCCGGATGCCGATCGTGACGGTCCGTCGCACGTTGACCGTGATGGTGTCGCTTCGGTCGCCGCCGCGGACCTGTGCGAAGAAGTGGGTGATCTCGCCGGGCTGCAGGGTCCAGTTGAAGTTGCCGGTCCCGCCCGCGGTGAGCGTCGCCGTACGGATGACACGGGGCGCCGTCCGTGCCGAGCCCGCGTACAGGTCTACGACCGCCCCCGCCTCACCCAGCACGGCGAGGCCGACCGTGCTGCCGTAGTCGATCGTGCGCGCGGTGACGGCGATCTGCGTCGGCTGTCCCACGGCAGGGGGAGCAGGGGGCGTCGGCGTGCTCGGGAGGTCCACCGTCTCCACCGTGACCGTGGTCGCAGGGCAGGCGTCCGCCTGCCGGATGAGCGCTGCCTGCTCGATCGGGTCCACGGTGAGCGACCACCGGATCTTCACGGCGGTCCACACGGCGATGTAGCGGCAGACGTTCGCCGGCGGCAGCCACTCCTCCGGCCCCCGGTCGGACTTGGAGCTGTTGAGCGGCCCCACGATGGCTTGAGCGAACCCTCGTACCCGAGGTCGTTGTAGAGGGCGATGCGCTGCTGTTGCGTCCACGCCTGTGCGCCGGAGCCCCATGCCTCGCTGACCGGCACCATGTGGTCGATGTCGACGTCCGCCGGGTGAGGTGTAGGTCCGGTCGTCGTAGAAGGTCGTCCACTGCCCCGCCGTGACGGTGCAGCCGCTCGAGCTCAGCGCCGGAGCGACCTGCGACTCGGCGATCAGCACCTCATGCCGGGTGTTCTGGCAGTCGCCGTCGGCGTCAACCCAGTCCCCGAAGTAGCGGTCGCGGTCGTAGCCGGCGTTGTTCTCCGCCGCGACGGGCAGCTGCCGGACGGCCGTGGTCAGTGAAGCGCTGTACAGCTCGGCCGCACTCGCTGTGGGCGTGAAGACGCCGAAGGAGGCCACGGACACGGCCAGGGCGACGGCTGATGACAGGCTGCGGACGGGAGGGATGGCGCACCGTACGTCCGCCATGTCGTGTGTGGTGCCCTTCTGCTGAACACGTCGCTGCAGCGCCGAGCGCGGCGCAACCCAGGTGCAGCTCGAGCCCGCGACGTCGTGCCGGCGCACTCCAGGTGCATGAGGAGCGGCACCTACCCCTCGCCGTATGACGAGTGACGGCCAGCACGAGCGCGCCGCGAATGAGGAGGCTGGAAGCTGACCCTGCGCGACGCCGCATCCCCAAGGCGGGCTCGCGAGGGCTTGGGCAAGGGTCTGGGCAAGGGCCTGGTGAGGGTTCGGGCAAGGTCCGCTGCTGGAGAAGGGCGGGGGCGCGCCAGTGGAGTCCATGGACGTGGTGTACGACGGCCTCGACGGCGAGCGTGTCGTGAGGACGTAGAGGACGGCCACCGCGTGATCCTGCAGAAGACCTGCGAAGTCACTGAAGGAGATCGACACGATGACCGTCCCCACGAGTATCGACCCTGCTCGGCTGCTGAGCGAGCACCTCGAGCGCGCCGAGCCCGATCTGCTCCGCGGCCTGCTGAAGACCTTCGTCGAGGCGTTGATGGGCGCCGAGGCGGACGCGTTGTGCGGGGCGCCCTACGGCGCGCGCAGTCCCGAGCGGGTCAACTCCCGCAGCGGCTACCGGGCCCGTGAGTGGGACACCCGCACCGGCACGGTCGAGCTGGCGATCCCGAAGCTGCGCGCCGGCTCCTACTTCCCGGACTGGCTGCTCGAGCGGCGCCGACGGGCCGAACGGGCGCTGACCACCGTGGTGGCTACCTGCTCGGAGTGAGCACCCGGCGGATGGAGAAGCTCGTCGAGACCCTCGGCGTCAACCGGTTGTCCAAGAGCCAGGTGTCGGTGATGGCCGCCGAGCTGGACGAGCAGGTCGAGTCCTTCCGCACCCGCCCGCTAGACGCCGGTCCGTACACGTTCGTGGCCGCCGACGCGCTGGTGCTGAAGGTCCGCGAGGGCGGCCGAGTCGTCGCCGTGCACGCGCTGCTGGCCACCGGCGTCAACGCCGACGGGCACCGGGAGATCCTCGGCCTGCAGGTCAGCTCCAGCGAGGACGGCGCCGGCTGGCTCGGCTTGTTCCGCGACCTGGTCGCCCGCGGCCTGTCCGGGGTGCGACTGGTCACCAGCGACGCGCACCCGGGCCTGGTCGCCGCGGTCGGCGCGACGCTGCCCGGCGCCAGCTGGCAGCGCTCATCCGTCAACCTTGCTGGTGGCGGGACTGTCCCGCTGGTCCACCTCCGTCGCCGGGAGAGGACCTTGGCAGCGTGACCTGACAGGTCCAGCGGCAGACCTCCCTCCCGGCGGCGGCCGTCCTGAACTGGCCAGTGGGAGTCGTGCCTCGAGCACCTGGATGAGCGTGCGGAGCGGTCGGCCACGAGGGGACCTGATCCTGGAGGAACCTCGTGATGAACGAACAGGGCGCCGCCGGGCCGGCCTACGCCGGTCTGGACTGGGGCGGCGCACACCACCAGCTGTGCGTCGT